>DATAUW010000001.1 GCA_036268055.1 Verrucomicrobiia bacterium
CCATCCGAAGTCTCGCAAAGAAAACTGACAATCTAGTGAATAGTAAGGCGCACCTGCGGCGCGACAGCGCCGCCCACCCCTTTCTCTAACCTGGTAGGGCTGCGCTGCCGCGCAGCCGTCCGAAGTTCTACAGGAACCACCGCTATTTAGCGTGTGATAGAACGACACTCCGCTCCGCCCCCAAAGTCCCGCAGGGACGACAGAAATTAGCCCAGCAATTTATTGCTGGGTGTTCAAACCATCCAACCAAGTCCTGCTAAGGACGAAAGAAAACTTAATCTCTACACCACACCTCCCGCCACCCACCGCCCCTTAATTTGGGAGGGCGAACGTACCCGCGAGCCGTAACCCTGTCTTCTCCTCCCAACACACCAACTCAAAACGTGACGGACCGAAACCGCCGTGCCACCGCCGTCCCCTCCGAGAACCTCGAAGTAGGTTCCGCAACAAAGCCCAGGGTTGGTTCGCCCCGAACCTACCCTGGGAAAAATTCCCGCAAAAAAAACTATCCCGAGCGCAGCGAGGCAAGCCCGTACGCCAACACCGAATATAATAAAACTCCCATCCCATTCTACCCGATCCCCGCAACCCGGAGGGTTGACGGAGATTAGCCAGGCGGTAAAGGCGCGCTCCCGCGCCGACACCTCCGGACCTCCAATCCCGTTTACGTTTGCATCCTGAAAGGATGCCGGAACCACAACCGATAATTCGTCGCAAGCCGATCTTTTCTGGAACCTCCGCTCCACCATCCGAAGTCTCGCAAAGAAAACTGACAATCTAGTGAATAGTAAGGCGCACCTGCGGCGCGACAGCGCCGCCCACCCCTTCTCTAACTTGGTAGGGCTGCGCTGCCGCGCAGCCGTCCGAAGTTCTACAGGAACCATCCGTATTTAGTGTGTGGTAGAACGACACTTTGCTCCGCCCCCAAAGTCCCGCAGGGACGATAGACCTTAGCCCAGCAATTTATTGCTGGGTGTTCAAACCATCCAACCAAGTCCTGCTAAGGACGAAAGAATTCTCAAAGTAAAAAGACGCGGACGCATTCACCACCATAAAATTCTACCGCACAGTAGGGCGGCACTCCGCACCACCTCCCATTTTTTTAGTTCTATCTGAGAACTTCAACGAAGTTCCGCAACCAAGCCCAGGGTTGGTTCGCCCCGAACCTACCCTGGGGAAAAATTCCCGCAAAAAAACTATCCCGAGCGCAGCGAGGCAAGCCCGTACGCCAACACCAAATATAATAAAACTCCCATCCCATTCTCCCCACCCCCGCAACCCGGAGGGTTGACGGATATTAGCCGGGCGGTAAAGGCGCGTTCCCGCGCCGACACCCCCGGGGCACCAATCCCATTCCCGTTTGCATCCTGAAAGGATGCCGGAACCACAACCGATAATTCATCGCAAGCCGATCTTTCCTGGAACCTCCGCTCCACCATCCGAAGTCTCGCAAAGAAAACTGAAATCTAGTGAATAGTAGGGTCGAACCGCGGCGCGACAGCGCCGCCCACCCCTTTCTCTAACCTGCTAGGGCTGCGCTGCCGCGCAACCGTCCGAAGTTCTCCCGCCACCCACCCCCCCTTAATTCGGGAGGGAGAGCGTACCCGCGAGCCGTAACACCGTCTTCTCCTCCCAACACACCAACTCAAAATGTAATGGACCGAAACTGCCGCTCCACCATCCCCTCCAGGAACCTCGAAGCAGGTCACCTACTTGAACTCATCATGATCTCATTCACATTGGTTTCCCTCGCCAATTTTTAAAACCCGTAAAATTTTCCGACAACTCAAACGATCTGCTTCCACTATCGTAAAGATAAAAAAACAAAAACCGCATCTCCCTCGCGGGAGATGCGGTTGTAATTTGTGCTCTAACCGCGATTATTTGCGGAAACGGCGGGAGACCAGGCCCAAACCAGCGAGGGCGAAGGACATCAAGCCCATCGTGGAGGTCGCGTCCGGAGCCGAACCTGTGCCAGCGGTGATCTGAATCGCGTCACTCGCGACCGATGCGCCGTTTTGCGAGGCAGTCAGAGTGATGTCATAGGTGGCATTCGCATTCGGATCATAGTTGATCGAACCGAAGAATGGGTTCGTCAAGGTGAAATCCAAGCTCTCGCTGTTGCCGATAGTGCCAGCAGCAGGAGTATGGTTGTCGCCAATGGCCGCCGGGTTATAAGTGGCGGATTGACCAGTGAAAACATTCAGCACGGTCAACGTCAAATTATAAGCCGAGAGCTGATCCAAAGAGGACGAAACCGCGAAATCATAGTTCCAGAACGAGCGAAGGTCGCCGCCAATACCAGTGGAAACGCCATAACTGCCAACACCGAGGGTGTTCACTGGAGGAGGATTGAGAGCGAGCGGACTGGAGACGTGCGGCGTGGCATCCAACGCCAGCGTCACGGTATCCCCGCCAACAGTGGTTTGTGTGTAAGTAGATTGGCTGGGATCAATACCACCGTAAGCGTTAGGAATGCCAGTAACGGTCGGAGGAGTTCCTAACGTCTGGGCATTACCGGATACAGCAGCAATGAGAATCGCTGCAGCGGGCAAGAGGATTTTTTTCATTGTATTAATATAATTAGGTTTACGTTGACTTTAAACATCATTCCGATTGCACCATCCAGTCGCAACAGAAGTCGAAGAGGAATCAGCAAACCGTGTACCATTATTTGACACCACATGAATTGCAATCATAAACTGTTTAATATCAGAATAATATGAATAATTTCCCGCCGCTGATTAAATCACCATTCCACCGAGAAGTGTAAGCGATTCCGACGTTTTTTTACGATTCCGACAAATCTTCAATAATTCCCAGCGCGTGTGGAAACGAAAAATCTTTCATTTCATTAGGAAATACTGCTTTTTCCCTATCTTTTTTCGAGAAACCCAGCCTCACGGCACAAATGTCGGTAAAACTGTCAGTGAAAGCATTGTGTTTGTGGCGGTGAAGACCGAGCCTTGGTTCATCCACCTCTTCAGACCCACTCTTCACCGCACGCTGCCGCCTCCTATTTCAATTCAATCTCCGCCGCCTTCGCGATCCTCCCGATCCTCGGAAAAATATTCTCCATCGCAAACGCGTGCATCGCCGCCGAAGCCCCACTCGTCGCATCCTCCGCCAGCACCAAAGCATAACCCAGTTCCCACGCCTGCCGCGCCGTGGATTCCACCCCGATATTCGTCGAAATGCCCGCCAGCACCATCGTCTCCACCCCGCGCCGCCGCAGTTGCAGATCCAGTTCCGTCCCATAAAACGCGCCCCACTGCCGTTTCGTGACCAACACATCCCCCGGCTTCGCGAGCCCCTCCACCAACTCGCCAAAATTCGCCGGAAACCCGCCCGGCGGAATCGGCATCGGCTTATCCACTGGTTGCCGCAACGCATCCTTGAAATCGCTCGACCACGCCACATTCACCAGCACAACCGTCGCGCCCGCCTTGCGAAATTTTTCAGCCAGCGCCTTCGCCGTTTCAATGACCTGTTCCGACGTATAAGGCACGCACTCACGCGCCACCACGCCCTTCTGCAAATCAATCAATACCAGCGCCGTAGTTTCAGGAGAGAGTTGTATCATGGAATCTTTCAAATAATTAAGTTCACCCGAAGTCTGAATCACCCTCCCAAAACCCGCAACCCATTTCATCAATATTGGCAGGCGTTGTTGCGCCGCCGCGGTCCCTTTCTGTCTTCTCTTCGCAAACCATCACCAAGCCAAAAAAACCGGACGCGTTTACCCACGCGTCCCGTCGCTCAATAAAATTACAAATCTATTTCATCGCCACATGCGCGTGCTGCTCCGGCTCAGTCACATTAGGTTTGTTGCCCGTGATATAAGCGCGCGCCGTCTCGAAAAGATATTTCACACTGTTGAAACCGGTGTTGTCCCAGTATTCAACTTCCTGGCCGTGAACACGGATCAGCAACAGGTTCGGGTCATCCACGCCACCGGGAAACCACGTCTTGTAACTGCTCTTCCACAATTCCGCAATCGCCGACCGGTCCGAAACCAGCGACGCCCGCCCCACCAGCGACACATAAGCGCTGTGATCTTTCTGAAACACCAGCAACACCTGTTCATCGTCCCGCAACTCGTGGGCTTTTTCCGAATCGCGCCCCGTGAAAAACCAAAGCTCGTTGCTCTCCGAAATTTTCGCAATCCCCATCGGCCGCGCCCGCGGATTGCTATCGCGTCCGTGAGTGACCAGAACCGCCGTGTCAAATTTCGTGAGTAACCCGTGAATTTTTTCTGTCATCGTTTGCATAATAGATAGTATTTCGCATGAAACATGCCCGCCTTTGGTCCGCACAATCCTGCTTAAAAACCGCTTTTCCTCCCAATTCCCTTGCAAAATGTGATGCCTGTGAGCAATTTTCCTCGCAATCCGCGATGACAATTTCCCCGTCCCGATTTCTTCAAAACCCTGCGAACAATGTCATTTTTGGCATGCTTCTACCTATGATTAATTTGCCAGTTAAGGCGGTCTAACATCGCCGCGCCGCCGGACACGGCAAATCAGATCATTGTTTTGGAACTCGAACTACAAATTGACCGGGAACACATCGTCTCGGATGTCGAATCGTCTCAAGGGCTGTTATGGGGTGGTCGCGCCTGTTCGCTCGCCACCCTCGCGTTTGGGTTGATGGGCCTCGCCGGCTGGTTTTTTCATCAGCCGGCTTTCCGCTCCTTTGGACACAGCGGCGCGGAAATGAAATTCAACACCGCCCTTTGCCTCTCGCTGATTGGCTGCTCGCTGCTGCTGAATTTCAAATCCGGAAAAACCTCCCGCGCGCTCAGCATCCTCGGCTCCGCCCTCGTCCTCCTCATCGCGCTCCTGACACTTTGCGAATATTTTTTCTCGCAAAATTTCGGCCTCGATGAATTCGTCTATCAAGACTTTAACCTCATCGGCACCACCTTCGCCGGGCGCATGGCCCCGCAAAGCGCCCTCACTTTTTCGCTCATGGCCGCCGGCGCTTTTGTCCTCAACTGCCCGATCCCGCGCCTGCGGCGCACCGCACATTGGGCCGCGCTCGGCAGCATGATCTTCCCGGCGCAAGCCATCATCGGTTACCTGCTCGGGCACATGACCATCGTCGGCCTCGGCCCGCAAAGCGCCTACATGGCCATGCCCACCGCGCTCGCTTTCCTCGCCGGTTCCATTGCCCTGCTTCTGCGCGATCCTGATCGCGACCTCATGGAATCGCTCACCGCGCGCACGCAAGCCAGTTCCGTCTTTCGCCGCTTGCTCGTCACTTCCCTCGTCCTGCCGCTCGCGCTCGGCTGGTTCGCGCTGCACATCGCCGGCGGCAAAATCCACTCCGCCGAATACAGTGTCGCCACTATCGCCTTCGCCACGACCTTCCTCTTCGTCGGCCTCACCTGGTTCAACGCCGCTCGCCTCAATGCCGCCGCCCACGCCCTCGCCCAGCGCGAACATCGCTATTCGCAACTCGTCGAAAATATCCCCGACGTCGTCTTCCGCCTCGACCGCCAATTTCGTTACCTCTACATCAGCCCCACCATCGAAAAATTTTCCAGCCTTCCCCCCGCGCAATACCTCGGCAAAACCATCGCCGAAACCGGCACCACGCTCGAACTATGCGAGCGTTTTGAAACTGCCTGCCAGCAGGCGCTCAAATCCTTCCACGAACAATCCTTTGAATTTGAATTCGGCGGCCGCGTGACGCTTACCCGCATCATCCCCGTTTCCTCCGATAACGAAGGCGAGACCCTCCTCGGCCTCACCAGCGACATCACCCAGCGCAAGGTCGCCGAAGCTGCCTTTCGCGATACCCAGGACCGCCTCGAAGCCACGCTCGCCGCCACCCAGGTCGCCACCTGGACCTGGGATGTTCCCAACGACCGCCTTTTCGCCGACAAAAATCTCGCCCGCTTTTTTTCCGTGTCCGTGCAGGACGCCGCCGGTGGTTCCATCCAAAAATATCTCCACGCCATTCACGCCGAGGATCGTCCAAAAGTCGAAGCGGCCATGATCGAGACGCTGCATAATCATCAAAGCCAATATGAAATGGACTACCGTCTCGTGCAGCCGGACAAAACCGTCCGCTGGGTCACCGCGCGCGGCAAAGTTGAGCGCGACCTCCACGGCAAACCATTGCGTTTCTCCGGCGTCGTCATGGACATTACCGAACGCCAGCGCACCGAGGCTGCTCTTTCCCGCGCGCGCATCGAACTCGAACAGACCAACCAAAACCTTGAAGCCACCATCGCCGAACGCACCGCGCGCCTGCGCGAAACCGTCCAGGAACTCGAAGCCTTCTCCTACAGCATTGCCCACGACATGCGCGCGCCCCTCCGCTCGATGGTCGGTTTCAGCACCTTGCTCGACGAGGAATTCGGCCCCCGCTTTGACGAAACCGGCCGCGAATATCTCCACCGCCTCATCGCCTCCGCCACCCGCATGGACCACTTGATAGTGGACATCCTCAATTACAGCAAAGTCGTCCGCGGCGAATTAAACCTCGACTCCGTGGACGTCGAAAAGCTCACCCTCGAAATCATCGAGTCATACCCCGCACTGCTCCAGGCTCGCTCCGGCATCACCATCGCCAGCCCGATACCTCCCGTCATCGCCAACCAGGCCGCACTGACTCAAGTTATCTCCAACGTCCTCGGCAACGCCGTCAAATTCGTCGCCCCCGGCGTCAAACCGCAAATCCGCCTATGGGCCCAAACTCCGCAAACCTCCGCCACCGACACTAATCCCGTGCCCGCCGGTTCTGTGCGGCTTTGGTTTGAAGACAACGGCATCGGCATCCCCAAAGAATCCCAGCCACAACTCTTCAAAATATTCGTGCGACTCCATCGGCCCGAAGTCTATGAAGGAACCGGCATCGGCCTCGCCATCGTCAAGCGCGCCGTCGAACGCATGGGAGGGACCGTCGGCCTCGAATCCGAACCCGGCCACGGAACCCGCCTCTGGGTCCAACTCCGCCAAGCCACCGAACCTCCGACCTCTCCCGTACTAACTTAATCCAGTTTTTATCCCTTTCAGTCAAAACCGCCGAGACATCAGTTCGTCGTGGCCGAACGGAGTTATCACTCCGTGTCCATTTTTGAGTCCTATCTGAGAACTTCAACGAAGTTCTGCCTGCAAAGCCCAGGGTTGGCTCGTCCCCGAGCCTACCCTGGGGAAAATCCTGGCAAAAAAAAACTATCCCGAGCGCAGCGAGGCAAGCCCGTACGCCAACACTGAACACAATAAAACTCTCATCATTCCGCCTCCATCTCTCCTCCCCGTTCCCCAACACGCAAATTGCCTCCCAGCCCTCAAAAAACCCTCGCAAACTGCGCCCCCGTCATTTCCCACCACGCACAAACCCGCGAAAACCTCCGCTGGCATTTTCCAAGCTAAAAACTTCCTCGTTATGATACGAAAACTTGCCAGCGGAAAATTCCGCCTTTACTCCCTCAAGAAAAATCCGGGCACCGGACGCAAGCGCAACCTCGGCACCTTCAACTCCCGCGCCGCCGCCGAAAAACATGAACGCGCCGTCCAATATTTCAAACACCACTGAACCAAAATCCAACCATACTTATGCCACAAGGTGATAAATCCAGCTATACCGGCAAACAAAAACGCCAGGCCGAACACATCGAGGAAGGCTATGAGAAACGCGGACTCGGCACCAAAGAATCCGAACGCCGCGCCTGGGCCACCGTCAACAAAATGACCCACGGCGGCAAAAAAAGCGGTTCCGGCCGCGGCAAAACCGAGAACCACGCCCCCGCCCGCAAAGGCGGTCGCCTCGGCGGACGCGCCCGTAAAAAATCCTGATTCATTTCAGCCACGGATTGAACACCGATCAAACATGGATTCTCCAATTCCGTGTTTCTTCCGTGTTCAATCCGTGGCAAAAAAACTTCCTCAGTACCTCCGCGCCTCCGCGTCTCCGCGGTTAAAAACGGCTCTTACACTTGCCCCTTTTTTATCTCCTTTAGCCTCGGCGCATCCTCAAAATTTTTGTAATACTCATCCAGCGGATAGCATCCCGACCGAAGCCCGTTGCGCGGTGCCGTCGTGCAATCGCTGAATGTGCGGCAGATGAATTTCGCCTCGAGTTTTCCCTTCGCCGTCGCGTCCGCGAGCATCGCCGGATACGATAACACCGCGCGCCCGAGTCCCACCGAATCCACGTGCCCGTGCCGCACATAATACTCCGCCACCTGTGGCAAATATTCCTGCAAATACGAGTAACCCGTTCCCACCAAAATCAATTTCGGAAACTTCGCCTTCAATTCCTTCACCACATTGATCTGCCGCGCCACGCCCACCAGCGGATCTTCTGGCGGCTGATACCCATCCGACGGTGGATAAATCGCCGGACGCTGGATATGCGGATTATAATATGGACTGCCCGCCGTGAGATTCACCAGATGAATTCCCAGCGTCTCGAACCAGCGCAGCAACTCCACCGTCTCCGTCAAATCATACTCCACCGGATTGTCCTGCTTCGCGCCGAACGCATATTGATACGGCAGACAATTTGAAAAATCCTCCGGCACGCCCGGCCCGAGCTTGCCCGGCTTCGCCTGCGTGGGATCCGGCTTGAACGGCACGAAATCAAAAGCGCTCAACCGCACACCGATCTCCAGCTTCGGCGACGCCGCCCGGATTCCCGCCACGATCTCGCGCAACATCCGCGTGCGATTTTCAAACGACCCGCCGAACATTCCCGCCCGCGTATGCGCGCTCAAAAATTCATGCAGCAGATAACCGTGGCAATGTTTGATGTCCACGAAATCCGCGCCCGCCTCCGCCGCGATTTTCGCCGCCGCAATATAATTCTCGATCAACCTCTTCAACTCGTCATCCGTGAACATCTGCTCGTCGCTCGTCACGTTGAATTTTTTGTCCAACAGCGGATGCCGATACGCCACGCGCGGCTCCATTTTTTTCTTGTCGCGCGGCTTGCAGAAACGCCCCGAGTGCGTGAGTTGAAAACCGATCACCAAATCATCCGTGCGGCCATATTTTTCACGATGCGCCGTCACCAGCGTTTCGCGCAATTTCGCGATGCCTGCCTGGTTCTCCTCATTGAGGATGATCTGGTTCGGATTCGCGCGTCCATCGGGATGCACCGCCATCGCCTCGCCGCCCCAGATCAATTTCGCCCCGCTCTCGCCGAACCGTTGCCACCGCCGGATCATCGGCTCCGTCACGCCACCCGTTTCAGTGCCGTCCCAGCCTTCCATCGGATGAATCGCCCAGCGATTCCCAATCGTGCGGCCCTTGAACGGTATCGGCCTGGTCAACGCCGACTCTGCGCCGGTGAAAATTTGTTTCTCGAACCGCAAATCAATATTCAGGCTGCGGACGTGTTCGCCAAAAGCCTCGATGCTTTTCAGCGACGGCACGCGAACAATGGTAATGGGTGGCATGGTTTCTTTCGTTTTCCTCAGAGAAAAAATTTGTAATACGGCTGCTCCGTCGCCTCGCGCAAAATCATCAGCGCTAATTCGCGAAGATGGTAATCCCCCCACATCGCCGATTCGCCGCAAGGAATCTTTTTACCCGGCGGAACATAATCCCAGCCATTGGGCCGGTGATACACCGTGTGCAACAAAAGTCCTTCATGATTCGCCTCGCGCGAAAGATACGGCTCGGCAAATAAATTTTTCGCAAGCGTCAACGCAATACCCCGCATCTTCTCTCCTTCCGTTCCGCGCCCGTGAGCGCAGAAATAATTTCCCAACCGCAAAAATCCCTGCGCCGCAATCGCCGCCGCCGAACTATCCACCGGCTCATGTTCATTATACGGGTCCGCCACGCGATTTAAATAATCACCCATCTTCGCGAGCCCCGGCGCGCCTGTGTCCCAATAAGGAATTCCATCCGCCGGCGTCTGCTCCACCCAGAATTGCGCGATCGCTTCCGCTGTTTGTGTAAGCCGTTTTAAAACTTTCGCCTTCGGAAAACTTTTCGGAAATTCTTCCGCCGGCAACTCCGTCAAAAATTCCAGTTGCTCCGCCGCCCCGCACAAAATCCACGCCTGCCCGCGCGTCCACGTCGTAAACGGCGAATAACCCTGCTGCGTGCTCGGGCAGCGATAACTTCCATCGTTCAAATTAAAAATGGACTCATGCACCACGCGCCCGGGAACGTCATACGCATCGCGTCCCTTGCCGAAATAAACATTATATTCCACCGTCGCCTCGACGTGCTGCAGCAGCCGCGCCAGCAAATGAATTCGACTGTCCTTTTCCCCCATCAGGCAATGGCCAAGTTGATGCCCCACCGCCAGCGCGCGCAACGAACGGATCGTATCACTGAACAGCGAATGCGGCCCGTTAAATGAATAAATATATCCCCGGTCCGGCGAAAGCTGCGTCCAGCGCGACGCCTGGATCGCCCCCGAAAGTTTCACCGCCAATTCGTAAAAATTCTGTTCCCACACATTCGACGGAATGCGGTCCTCGCGCATCAGCCGCAATAGATTTCCGTACGTGCTGATGTTGTTGAAGCCGTGGTCATGCACGCCGATATGACTCACGTGCGATGCCATCTTTTGCACCGTCGCCGCGCGCCCGATTTCCAAAAACTTTTCATCGCCCGTCGCGTCGAATTGCAAAATCGCCGAGCCGTATTGAAAGCCCTGCGTCCATTCCGTCCAGCCGCGCGCGGTATATTTTCCCTTCACGGTGAAAACCGGCGCGCCGGAATTATTTTTCCACCGCTTTTCCAGCCGAAGGATTTTCTCCGCCGACAATTCAAAAACTTCCTGCGCTTGCGGCAGCAATTTTTCCGCCGTGAGGCGCGTCTCAATTTTTTTCATGATGAAATTGTTTGTGCGGATGCGCGCTAGAGCCGGCGCAAATGAAAACCGCCGTCGAGGTAAATAACTTCCCCGGTCGCGTATGGAAAACTCCCCCGCAAAATCGCCTCGACGGCCAGCCCCACATCCTCCGGTTTGCCCCAGCGCTTTTGCGGAATCAAACCGTCGGCGATCAGCTTGTCATATTTTTCCTTCACGCCCGCCGTCATGTCCGTCTCCATGATGCCCGGCCGGATTTCAAAAACCTGCGCGCCTTCGCCTGCAAGCCTTGTCGCCCATAATTGACTCGCCATCGCCAGCCCCGCTTTCGACAAACAATACTCGCCGCGATTGACCGATGCCGTGTCCGCCGAAACCGACGTAATGAAAATAATTTTATAACCGCCCGCCAGCCGGCATTGGTTCGGGTGTTTCAAAAAGTGCCGCGCCGCGAGTTGCGTGAGAAAATATGGCCCCTTCAAATTGACGCCCATTACCTCGTCGTAACTTTCCTCGCCCACCTCGGTGATGTCCGCACGCACCCGCGGCGCCATGCCCGCATTATTCACCAACGCATCGAGCCGTCCGAATGCCGCAAGCGTCGCATCGAACAGCCGTGCCCGATCCGCGCTCAAGGCAATATTCCCCTGCACCGGCGCAAACTTCTGCTCGCATATAGCCGCCCGCTCACAAAGTTGAATCGTCTCACGCGCGGCGGCTTCGTTCCCCTGGTAATGAATCGCGACATCACAGCCAAGCCGCGCGCAACTCTGCGCAATGCCGCGCCCCAGCCCGCGACTCGCCCCCGTCACCAGAACCACAGGATTCGCGCTCATTGATTTTTGCGGGGAACATTTTTCGCCGCCGCCACAAATTCGCCCGCCAGCTTCGTCAGCATCGGCCAATTCGAGTCCCGCAAAATCTCCGCCGACACCAATGACGACCCCACTCCCAGCGCGCAGCAACCCGCCTTCAAAAATTCCGCGACATTATGCAAATGCACCCCGCCCGTCGGCACGATGCGTAAGTGCGGCAGCGGCGCGTGCAACGCCTTGATATAATTCACGCCCAAACCGTCCGCCGGAAAAATCTTGATGAAATCCGCCCCCGCCTCGTACGCCGTCTGCGCCTCCGTCGGCGTATAAGCTCCCAGCATCACCGGCTTGTGCGCCGCCTGCGCCGCCATCACAATTTCCGGCCGCACGATCGGACTCACCACAAACTCCGCGCCCGCCGCAATCGCTTCCGTGCAAGTCCGCGCATCCAGCACCGTGCCCACGCCGATCAACGCGCGCGCCCCGAATTTCTGGCTCGCCTCACGAATTGCCGCCAGCGCATTCGGCGTCGTCATTGTGATCTCAATCGCCATCACCCCGCCCGCCAGCAGCGCCTCAGTCAACGCCGGAATTTGCTCGGCGGATTTTCCCCGCACCACCGCAATGATCCCCGGATCCAGCAGCCGCGCGACGATTTCATTTTTGGAACGCATGAACGGGTTTATAAATAATTATTAATTCTTTATAACCGCCCCGCGCGCGTCGCCGCAATCTGTTTTTATTTCTACCTCGGTGTAATCGAAAGCCGTGGGTATTCTATTTTAACGCAGAGGCGCAGAGGCGCAGAGACGCAGAGGCACAGAGCAAGAAAAGATTAGAACAAATTTAAAGAATGGATTTATGTGACCGGGCTCTCCCAATGGCCCTAAGTTAATCCAATTTTTTAAGCCATAATCCTCAAATCCAAAAAAATTCCTTTCCCTCCTCTCTGCGCCTCTGCGCCTCTGCGCCTCTGCGTCAAATCTCCTCCCGAATACCCAACGCCCAAAAAAAACTCCAGCCGCATTTTCCCATTGCCCCATATCCTTTTTTCGCGGACTATCGCCGCGTGGCGTTCCGAGATCAACATACCTTGCCCGCCATGCGCGGGCGCGTCGTGGAAAAACTGGCTTCGCCGCCAGCAATGATTTCGCATCGCCACTCGACCATCAGGCATTCTCAACTTTCCGGGCTTCACCATTAATTAATATTCAGCAGGACCAAAACCATCACCCTCAGCGTCAACTCCTATGAACCAAGCCGAACTAGACATTCTTTCAACCAATACCATCCGAACCCTGTGCATGGATGCCGTCCAGCAAGCCAACTCCGGCCATCCCGGCACGCCTATGGCCATGGCCCCCGTGATGTACGTGCTCTGGCAGGAATTTCTCCGCTTCGATCCCGAAGATCCGATCTGGCCGAACCGCGACCGCTTCGTCCTTTCCGCGGGCCACGCCTCGACGCTGCTTTACTCGATGCTCCATCTCACCGGCGTCAAGGCCGTCAATCATAAGTACGAACAAATCGGCGAACTCTCCGTAAAGCTCGACGATTTAAAACGCTTCCGCCAACTCGATAGCAAATGCCCCGGCCATCCCGAATATCGTTGGACTTCCGGCGTCGAAACCACCACCGGCCCGCTCGGCCAGGGTTACGCCACCAGCGTGGGCATGGCCCTCGCTGCCCGCTGGCAGGCGGCGCATTTCAATCGCCCCGGCTTCTCGCTCTTTGATTATAATGTCTATGCCCTCGGCGGTGACGGCTGCATGATGGAAGGCGTCGCCAGCGAAGCCGCTTCGCTCGCCGCGCATCTCAAGCTCTCGAACCTCTGCTGGATTTACGACAACAACCACATCACCATCGAAGGCAATACCTCGCTCGCCTTCTCGGAAGATGTCGCCACCCGTTTCATGGGTTACGGCTGGAACGTCCTGCGCTGCGGTGATGCCAACGACCTCGACCGCCTGCGCAACGCGTTCAAGACCTTCCAGAAAACCACCGACCGCCCCACGCTCATCATCGTGGACAGCCATATCGCCTTCGGCTCGCCCAACAAACAGGACACCAGCGGCGCCCACGGCGAACCGCTCGGCGAAGACGAAATCAAGGGAACCAAGCGCAATTACGGCTGGCCCGAGAACGAAAAATTTCTCGTGCCTGAAGGTGTCACCGAGAATTTCCGCAAAGGCATCGGCGCTCGCGGCGCGAAGGCCCGCAAGGAATGGATGGATCTGTTCGGCAATTATCAAAAGTCCGAACCCGCCCTCGCCGCACAATCGTTGCAGATGCAGAAGCGCGAAAATCCCGCCGGTTGGGACAAGGATATTCCCGTGTTTCCGCCCGATGCCAAAGGCATGGGAGGCCGCGATTCCTCTGGCAAGGTGCTCAACGCCATCGCCAAGAATCTTCCGTGGCTCATCGGCGGCGCGGCGGACCTCGCGCCTTCGACCAAGACGCGCTTGACCTTCGACGGCGCTGGTGATTTTGAAGCCGGCAGCTATGGCGGTCGCAACCTCCATTTCGGCATCCGCGAACACGCGATGGGCGCGATGCTCAACGGCCTTTCGCTCTCGAAGATTCGCACCTACGGCTCCGGCTTCCTCATCTTCAGTGACTACGGCCGCAATCCCATTCGTCTCGCGGCGATCATGGAAATCCCGGTCATCTACGTTTTCACGCACGACTCCATCGGCGTCGGCGAAGACGGCCCCACGCATCAGCCCATCGAGCAACTGCCTTCGCTGCGCTGCATTCCCGGCTTAATCGTCTTGCGCCCCGGCGATGCCAATGAAGTTTCCGAAGCATGGCGTTACGTCATCGGCCTCAAACATCATCCCGTCGTGCTCATCCTCAGCCGTCAGCCGATGCCCACGCTCGACCGCACCAAATATGCTCCGGCATCCGGCGTCACCAAGGGTGCTTACGTGCTCTCCGACGCGCCCGGCGGAAAACCCGACGTCATTCTCATCGGCACTGGCAGCGAAGTCGGTCTTTGCGTCAGCGCGCAGGACGCGCTCAAGGCCAAAGGCATCAACGCCCGCGTGGTCAGCATGCCCTCGTGGGAATTGTTTGAACAACAGGACGCGGCCTATCGCGAATCCGTGATTCCGAGCAATATCCATGCGCGCGTGACCGTCGAACAGGCTTCCACCTTCGGCTGGGAACGCTACGCCGGTTTGCGCGGCGAAAGTGTCGGCATGCTCTCCTACGGCGCTTCGGCTCCGCTGAAAGACTTGCAGAAAAAATTCGGCTTCACCGTCGAAAATGTCGTCGCGCGCGCCGAAGCCTCCATCAAGAAAGCTTCCGCGAAATGAAACCCATTGTCATCGGCTCAGACCACGCCGGTTTCCCCTTGAAGGAAACCATCAAGACCTTCCTTGAAGGCAAATTCAAGGTGATTGATGTCGGCACTCACAGCGAAGCGTCGGTGGATTATCCCGACTACGCGCAAAAGGTCGGCGAGGCGATTGCCGCCGGCCAGGCGCACTCGGGCATCTTGATTTGCGGCAGCGGCGTCGGCGCTTCCGTCGCGGCAAACAAGATCAAAGGCATCCGCGCTGGTCTTTGCCACGATCATTATTCCGCGCATCAAGGCGTGGAGCACGACGATATGAATGTGCTCGTGCTTGGCGCGCGCGTCATCGGCACGGCGGCGGCGCAGGACTTGGTCGAAGCCTATCTCGGCGCCAAATTCACCCGCGAAGCGCGCCACATGCGCCGGCTGGCGAAGGTCGCCGCGCTCGAAGCTCATTTCAATTACTTGCCAAAAGCGGGTGCAAAAAAGACTCGCGCCAAGTCGAAGTGATTTGATGCCCGAGCAAGTTTATCTGGGAGTGGACCTCGGCGCGGAAAGCGGCCGGGTCATGGCGGGATTGTGGGGCGGCAATCAAATGCGTCTCGAATCCGTGCATCGTTTTCCGAACGAACCGGTGGCGATGGGCAACGGCCTCCATTGGGACACCGCACGCCTTTGGTTTGAAATCCAGAACGGCCTCACCGCCGCCGCCCGCACCTACGGCTCGCGCATCGTTTCCGTCGGCGTGGATACTTGGGGCGTGGATTTCGCCCTGCTCTCGAAAAGTTCCGAACTCCTCGGCCAGCCGTATCATTATCGCGATGCCCGCACGCGCGGCATGCTGGACGAAGCCTTCGCGCGCGTGCCGCGTGCGGAAATTTTCGCCGAGACCGGCTTGCAATTCATGGAGTTGAACACGCTCTATCAGTTGCTCGCTCTGCAAAAAAATTCTCCTGAACTGCTCGCGCAAGCGGATTGCCTCCTCTTCACCCCGGATTATTTGCACTGGTGTTTGTCCGGCGTGCGTGCCTGTGAATTCACCATCGCCAGCACCTCCCAACTGCTTCATCCCACCGGCGCCTGGTCGAAAAAATTGCTCGATCAATTCAACTTGCCCGCAAAAATTTTTCCCGAAGTCGTTCGCCCGGGAACCCGCATCGGCACATTGCGCGACTCCGTCTCCACCCGTACGGGCCTCGGAAAAATCGCCATCACCGTGCCCGCCGCACACGACACCGGCTCCGCCGTCGCCGCCGCGCCAACGAAACACACTGGCCGCGCGAACTGGGCGTACCTCAGTTCCGGCACTTGGTCATTACTCGGCGTGGAAGTGGCGAAGGCGCACGTCTCGCCGCGCGTGCTGGAACTCAATCTCACGAACGAAGGCGGCGTGGACGGCACGTATCGTCTGCTGAAAAATATCATGGGCCTTTGGCTCGTGCAGCAATGCCGCCGTTCATTTGAGAGTCGTGGAAAAAAATTGGATTACGCCGCGCTCATGCCCCTGGCCGCCGCCGAACCCGCGCTCGTCTCGCTCGTGGACCCGAATGATGCCGCTTTTCTCAACCCTCCCGACATGCCCCGCACCATCCAGGAATTTTGCCGCGCGACCACTCAGCCCGCTCCGCAATCGGAAGGCGCGCTCGTCCGTTGCGCGCTTGAAAGTCTCGCGCTCGCATATCAAACGACTGTAGCCGCGCTCGAGGAAGTCACCGGCGAACGCATCGAAGTCATCCACATCATCGGCGGCGGTTCGCGCAACGATCTGCTCAATCAATTCACTGCCGACGCCTGCGCCCGCCCCGTCCTCGCCGGTCCGGTCGAGGCCACCGCGCTCGGCAACCTGCTCATCCAGGCTCGCGGCTGCGGCGAAATCGGTTCCCTCGCCGAAATGCGCGCAACCATCACCCGCTCAGAAGAAATGCGCGCCTTTGAACCAAATCCCGCGACCGCCGACGCCTGGCAACAGGCAAAAGCTCGTTACGCAAAATTGTCGCAACGCACGAAGTAGAAAAATTCTCGCCTCGCTGGACAACAAAATAAGCTTCGTAAGCAGCTAATCCCTTTCAGTGTCCGCCTTTTTGAAGCAAGCCCATTCATTCCGTGTTCCATCTGTGGCTAAATTTATCCCTGTAACCTTTTGTTGACCGCTCGGTCTATATAAACAGGGAAGGCAGAAGTTTGGTGCCGGATTAACGTCGGTCAACCAGGAAATCGAACCTATGAAAAAAATCATCCTACTCTCCTTGCTTCTTACCGCGACGGCTGTTTTCACCGGCTGTCAAAGCACGCCTGACAATGCCAGCTACGTATCTCAAGAGTTTCCTCCTGCCCAACTCGTGAAACAGCCCAATCCTTAAATGGGAAGTCCTTTCAGTGCGCGCGGAGAATCGGACTTTTCTCCGCGCGTTTTGATTTATTATTGAAACAGGGAGCGGTTAACGAATTTGCCAACGTCATGTACAACGCAAAATGCGTTAGAATTTAACCTATCCGCCGCGCAAAAAGCAGGAAAAATGCATAAACACCAAGCCATCAACCTGCAATCATTGTTGATTTATAAAAGTTTACAGCAAATTCCGCCGCTGGCACAAATCAAGCTCTTTACCGAACTACGCTCTCGATCCGTCGAATGCCTTGGCGGTTGGAAACTTGAGCGGTAAGAAAGGTCAACTTGCATCCGAGTATCTGTCTGTGCTGTTACGAGCCCATGCCTGCCGACGGTTATTCTCCGTCTGCCAATCCCAACGTCTGCCCTTCGTGCACGAAACTTCTGAATTCTCTAGAGATCGAACGGGAATTGGAGGAACAACCAGTTGCCCTCCCGGCCAGCGAAAACATCGAACGGATCGTTCCCCACTCCGCCTCAATGTACGGCGGCACGTTTGTCTGGTGACGTGCCCAAGGCATTGACGATACCTCCATTGCGAAGGCATCCAACTAATTTTTTAACGAGCCGCGTTTTTGCGGGTACTGCGATTGGCATCAGCCTTCAGTGAGGACGACTCAAAAAATAAGTGCGCCCAAAGCGAATTATCATATTTTGCCACTTGCGCTCCCGTGACGGGAGGATAATGCGCCGCTGCTTTCGCGGCGTCCTTTTGACGGCACTTCTCAACGAAATCGGAAATCTCGCGCTGCAATTTCTTCGACTGTTTCATAGTATGGATGTATCGTTCTGTAACGCCCTTCTGTCAACAAGAAATTCGCAAAAATTGGAAAACCAAATTTCTTATTTCCAAGAATTGGCAAATCCCGCCGCACGAACCCGGCTTTGTCATTGAATTTGAATCGGGAAAAACCAAGACTCCTTCAGCGATGAAAAGATTATTATCTCGGCTCCCGGCTTGCCTGCTTGCGCTTTTTCTCGCAAGTTCCTTGCGCGCGGCAGAAATCACCGTGTTCGCTGCCGCCAGCCTGACCGATTCCCTCAAGCAGATCGCCGCCGCCTACGAAAAGACTTCCGGCGATAAACTCACCTTTAATTTCGCCGCCTCCAGTTTGCTCGCCCGCCAAATAATCGCAGGCGCGCCCGCCGACCTGTTTTTCTCCGCCGATGAAGCCCAGATGAATTCCCTCGACCACGCCGGTCTGCTCGCGCCCGGCACCCGTCGCAGTTTGCTTTCCAATTCCCTGGTCATCATCGTCGCCTCGGACAGCGCTTTATCCATCAATTCCGCCAACGACCTCACGAACGCCGCCATCAAACATCTTGCCCTCGCCGATCCCAAAGCCGTGCCCGCGGGCGTTTACTCCAGGGAATATCTTACGAAGCGCGGACTCTGGACCGCCATTGCCCCCAAAGTGATTCCCACCGAAAATGTCCGCGCCGCCTTGGCCGCCGTGGGATCCGGCAACGTCGAAGCCGGCATGGTCTATAAAACCGACGCCGCCATCTCCAAAAAAGTAAAAGTCGCCTGCGAAATTCCCATCAGCGAAGGCCCCGCGATCAGTTACCCGGTCGCCATCATCAAAGACTCCAAAAATCCCGAAGCCGCGCGCAAACTTCTTGAATACTTGCAATCACCCGGCGCGACTCATGTATTCGAGAATTATGGCTTCATCCTCGTGAAATGAAACCGGCGCGCCTAGTCACAGCCGTCGAAGTGGTCCCGCTTGGCGATCGCGGCGGCACCAACTCCTTGCCACCGTAAGCAAATAATTTTACGCTCGCGCCATGGAAAACGGTGATTGGCAACTCGTCTGGTTTACCGTTTGGATTTCTGTTCTCAGCACGCTTCTTATTTTGCCCTTTGGCCTCGCCGCAAGCTGGTTGCTGGCCCGGCGTCAATGGCCCGGCAAATCGCTGGTCGAAACTTTCATTTCGCTCCCACTCGTCATGCCGCCCGTAGCGACCGGCCTGATTCTTTTAAAAATCTTCGGTCGGCGCGGCGCAATCGGCGGCTTCCTTCACAACCATTTTGACTTCGACATCGTCTTCACCTGGCGCGCCGTGCTCATCGCTTTATGCGTGATGTCCTTTCCGCTGTTTGTGCGCTCGGCGCGGGTCGCGTTTGAAGAGATCAATCCGCGCCTTGAAGAAATCGCCCGCACTCTCGGCGCGGGAAATGGTCGCGTATTTTGCACTATCACCCTTCCCCTCGCCGCCCGCGGCATCGTCGGTGGCCTGCTGCTCGCCTTCGCGCGCGCGCTTGGCGAATTCGGCGCGACCATTATGATCGCCGGCAATATTCCCGGCCACACCTCCACCATCTCGCTCGCCATTTTTCAATCCGTCCAGCTCGGCCACGACGACAACGCCTATCGTCTGCTCGCCGTTTCCGTCGTGCTCGCATTTGCCGCTGTGTGGGGCAGCGAATGTTTTCTGCGCCGAAAAAAATCGCCATGAATCTGGTGCTGAAAAATATTTCGCTACCGCTCGCGCCCTTCACGCTCGAAGTGAACGCCGAGTTGCGCGGCCGCCTTACCGTGATTTTTGGCGTTTCCGGCGCGGGTAAAACCTCGCTGCTCGATCTTCTCGCCGGCCTGCGACGCCCCACGTCCGCGTTCATCGAACTCGCTGGTCGCGTGCTTGAAGACACCTCCCGCAAAATCTCTGTCCCCACTCACGAACGCGCCATTGGTTACGTTCCGCAAGACCTGGCGTTGTTTCCACATTTGTCCGTGCGAAAAAATTTGCTCTACGGCAAGAAATCTTCGGCCAACGGCAATCCCGAAATCTCCTTCGACCGCGTCATCGAAATTTTAGAAATTCAACCGCTCATTTCGCGCGCCGTCACCCAGCTTTCCGGTGGCGAGAAACAACGCGTCGCCCTCGCCCGCGCCCTGCTCGCCTCGCCGCGATTACTGCTGCTCGACGAACCGCTCGCCAGCCTCAACGCTGAATTGAAAGCCCGCATCATTCCCTACCTCGCGCGCATCCGCGATGAGTTCCGTATCCCCATGCTCTACGTCACTCACGACCGCCGCGAAATGCTCGCGCTCGCCGATGAATTGGCCATTTTGGCCAATGGCAAAATCGCGCAGATCGGCCCGGTGCAGGAAGTCTTGAGCCGTCCCGCAAATATCGTCGTCGCGAGCTTGTTGACCGTCGAAACCATTCAACCCGGCCGCATCGTCAACCGCGCCGAAAATCTCGTAACCGTCCTCGTCGGCGCCACCCAACTAACCGCGACCGAACAAAATCTTCCCACAAACACCACCGACGTCCACGTCTGCATCCGTGCCGAGGATGTCATTCTGGTTCATGGTATCGAAGGGGCGAGCAGCGCGCGAAATCGTTTACCCGGCGTCGTGAAATCAATCGCGCATGATGGGTCATTGGTGCGCCTGGAATTGGACTGCGGCTTCACCCTGAGCGTGCTCGTCACCCGGCAAGCCTGTGAAGAAATGGCGCTCCAACCCGACAGCAATCTCGTCGCGCTGGTGAAAGCCCCACACATCCATTTGATTCCACGTTAAAAAAATCACCACAACTGGTTTTGGCTTTTCGTTATACTTGACAAAATATATCGCCTCGGTTGCAGTATCGCGTTTTCGGAACATAAACAACTAATACGCCTGCCTATCAACCATCAGACACTGACCATGACCTCAAACAACCGCCCCGCATTTACCCGTCGAACCGCCACCGTCGCTCTCGCCTCGCTGTCGTTGCTCACGAGCCTGCCTCTTTGCCACGCGGACGATTCCGTGCTCGGCACCAGTTCGCATTCATCGAATTGGTTCGAAGATTATTTCGGCACCTGGTTCAAACGCGTCTCGAAAACCCAGGCCGAGCAACCGCGCTTCGTCACGCCGCTCGTTACCGTCACCCCGCGATTGGAGGAAGAAATTCGTTACGATCAAATGTTTGAATCCCTTCCCGCAGGCAAGACCCTGACCAGCTACGGCGGCGGCAAAGGTCTTGAACTGATTCCCTTCGAGCGCGTCGAACTCATCATCGGCGTGCCTTCGTGGCAAACCCAAAACACCACGCCGCACAAGAACGGCTGGACCGACCAGAATTTTCTCGTCAAATACCGCCTCCTGTCTGGCAACGCTGACAATGGAAATTATGTTCTCACCGCGTTCATGGGTTTGACCGTGCCGGACGGCAGCGATAACACGACCTCGCATCATTTCACTTACACGCCGACCATCGCCTACGCTCAGGGCTGGGGAGATTTTGATTTTCAAAGCACGCTGGGTTTCGCCATTCCGGACGATGGCGGCGTCCGCACCGGCCCCGGCGAACCAGTTCTTTTCAACACCGCTCTCCAATATAAACTCGCCAAATATTTCTGGCCGGAAGTCGAAGCCAACTACACCTACTGGACCGACGGCAAACACGAAGGCCTCAATCAACTCTTCATCACGCCCGGACTTTTGATCGGCCGCATCCCCATTGTCGGCCGCGTCGGCTTGACCTTCGGCGCGGGCGTCCAGATCGCCGTGACCGATCATCCCCTCTATCACCGCAACGTCATCCTCACCGCGCGCTTGCCATTCTGATCCGGCAACGTGCGCCAGCGAATCGCGGAACCCGCCACGCGTCAAAATCCATTGACGCTTCCGGTCGCGATATTAATCTGCCTATCAATCGTCTTTCGGGACGGTTGATAAAAAGCGCATGACCGACAATCCGCAACGCCCCGTCGCCGGAGATTTCGATTACGACAAACACGGCGGCGGTTACGCCCAGCAACGCCGCACCGACCCACGCATTGCCGCCCTTGTCCATCAGGCCTTTGGCAGTGCTCGCACCATTCTTAACGTCGGTGCCGGCGCAGGTTCGTACGAACCCGCCGACCGCCACGTCATCGCCATCGAACCTTCCGCTGCCATGCGCGCGCAACGCCCGGCGCACCTCACGCCCGCAATTCATGGTGTCGCCGAAAATCTGCCGTTGGATGATCAATCCGTTGACGCTTCGATGGCCATGGTCACCATCCACCAATGGCGCGACCTCAAAAAAGGCCTGAGCGAACTTCGCCGCGTCACCCGCGGCCCCATCATCATCCTCACCTTTGACGGCGACGCCCTCGACCGCTTCTGGCTCGCCGATTACATCCCCGAACTCATGGCCGCCGAGCGCCGCCGCTATCCTACCATGGATTTCCTCCGCGAAAATCTCGGTGGCAACATTCAAATCCAAACCGTCCCCATCCCTATAGATTGCGTGGATGGTTTCACCGAAGCCTTCTACGCGCGCCCCGAACGCTTCCTCGATCCCGCCGTCCGCCGCAGCCAATCCGCCTGGGGTTTCGTAGAAAAAACCGCTGAAGACCGCTTCGTGAAAACCCTGACCGCCGACCTCAACTCCGGCGCCTGGGAAAAGCGGTATGCCCACTGGCGGCAACAGCCTTTCTTTGAAGGGTCACTGAGATTGATTATAAGGGCTCCGATAGCCGGCATATAATAAGACTCCGAATAAAAATATAATGAAATCAATCAAGCCCTTCATTATTCCAGCCATCATCTGGATATATATTGGTTCGGCTGTCTTGGCCGTGAAATATTGGACCACTATATATGACACATTGATAAGGACACTCGATCTGAGTCCCAATGGAGGATGGATTCTTCCCGTTGTCATTAATCTTTTCTTCGCCGCCTTGGGAATTCCTCAAGTCATTGCTTTCATAACCACGATAAAAAGACGAGAAAGAATGGATGTCGCCAAATGCGTCGGAAACGCTTTATGCATATCAGGGACAGCATTAGCCTTCTTCACGACAATTTGGAGCGTCACGTTCGCTCAAAATAAACTGCGCGCGGCTGCTCACGAATTCCTTGGTGGCGAGCGGCGCGGCGTGTTTGAAGCAGGCACGATCATAAACAATATTTATTCAAATGGCATCATCGGGATCACCATGGATCTGCCTCCGGACTGGCACGTATCAAGCCTCAACACCATTCGCCGCAAAAACAATTCAGGCGCTTACTCAATCGCCCAAAATGATGAAAAACAAGCCGAGGAATTAGCGAAAGAACGTCCCGGAATTTACCGTCTTCTGGCCTTGTATAAATACCCCTGGAACACGAAAGGATATAATCCTTCGCTCGCCATCACTGCGGAAAAAAAGAAAGTGCTGGCCACCAATGGCACCACAACATTGCAAGCTTTTGCACTCGGATTTTCTTCACTCAAAGGTCCTTACCATACTCTCTCAGGCCCGTCGCCGTTTCATATTGATAATAGTGAAGGGTATGAAGTCCAAGTTGAGGGAAAGTTTACTGATACGGTTCATCAAAATCTTTATTTGATCCAGACAGATGATTACTATCTTGTGCTTGCGGCTTCTGTGATAGACGACTCAGACCAAGCGCCGATGCAAAGCGCAATCCGCTCCTTAAAATTCCTAAAAACTTCATCCGCTCGATGAAGCATTAATTAGAATTGCGTAGCTCGTGGCGTGTTTTATTTATCCTCTGCTTCTATATAAGAACTAATTACGCTTCAACAAAAACAGTTCGTTAGTCCTATCGTGCCAAGCATCACATCTCCGTTCCGACGATTCATACCCTTGTGCTTCCACTATCAAATATTGATGAAAAGGTCTGTCAATCGGTAAAGCTGGCGACCATTTGAAAATCGGTGGGAAATCAAATGTCCCGTCCGAAAAAGTATGAATCACGCGCTTCGGATGCCGATCGTAATAAAGCCTAGCCCCTGCAATCGGTTGCAGCGTCCCCATATCATACACAACGCCGGTGATATGTGGCGAGTCCCGCACATGAACGCAGCCCGAACCGGCAACGAACAGCAAAAAGAAAATGGTCTTGATAAATCTCATTGGCTTGATGCCTCCGACAATTCAATGGCTAATTGTGTGATTATTCATGTCTGACGTTTTTATTTCAAACCCGAATCAAGCTTTGACCAGAGCGCGTATGGCATATTGGTTTAGACTTTCCCCCTCTGCCTGTGCTTTGGCCGCGAGCCGGCGATGTAATGCCGGTTCAATCCGCAAAAGGATTTTGCCATTGAATTTTTTTCCATCCGGCGGCTCGGGCAATGGTTCGCTGCGATTGTGCAATATCTCGAGATGTTCCTCGACCGCCTCGCACAAGTCTTTATAAACCGCAGCTTCGTCGGTTCCATGCACACCGCCCAAAAAAAGCGCGGGGCATTGGCCAATGAAAACTTTGTCTTCGTCGCTCCACTCAACAAATTTAGGATATTTTGCTGACAGTTCTTTGATCTGTTTGCGAGTCATAACTTTATTCTTTCACAAGCGCGATAGCGCGCTTCACATTTTTTTCCTGATAATGGTGCGCGTCGTCGCCGGGGTTGCCGCTCAACAAAACGTATGGACCTGTGGGATGTTTATAATTGCGATGGCTGCCTTTGCCGCCGCAGTTTTGAAAACCCGCCTTCTCCAAATCACCCATTAGTTGTCGAATCTTGCGCGGCATATTTATGATATCATTATGCTATCAGACGGCTGAAAATTCAACTGTTTTAATTCAACGTCTGAATGGAGTTACTTACGAATTGGAAAGATTGGTGCGCGCTGCAGGTTTCGAACTGTCAATATAGTAGCAATTCAAAGGGGTTTCCGCAACGTGACACACAGATAAGCACACACGCTGTAGGCTCTCTGCCATTGGTGCGCCTTCTCAAGGCATGACCAGGGTTGCCTGAGCGCGTCAAGGTCGCACTCGCGGACATTGCCGAATCTTCCAGTAATGGGGGTGCGGCGTGAGAGACTACGTATTGAAGCCGTTCGCCGCGACGCGGCCGGGTCGGGATGCGGCAGCACCCGGCCCGGTTGCGGCGCGTGCCCTGGGCTTGTCTAAGGAGCATATTCCTTCGCGACACAAGCAAGGAGAGTTGGTGTGTTATCGAGGTGCGAGCCTTTTGGAAGTGCGGCTGCGGTCAAGCGGAGGGGAAGGAACGGGTGGACAACATGAACAGGGCAAGCGGAAGGAAATAACTTCGTTCACCGATGCTTTGCGCCGTAGGATGCTGCACCTCATGGCGAAGATTCAAGTCTCGGAAATTCCGCTGTTTGTCACCCTGACTTATCCTGACTCATTCCCGCTTTATCACGAGGAGTTCAAGCGGCATCTGGAAGTGTTCTGTGCGCGATTGCTGCGGCGATGGCCGGGAGCGGCGGTGATTTGGAAACTGGAATTCAAGGAACGCAAGTCAGGCGAGAACAAAGGCAAGATTGCGCCGCACTATCATTTGTTCGTTTACGGTGTGCCGTAGTCATTTCGATTCGAGCGCGAGCGCGGGCGGTGGTATCGGTCGGAGCGCAGGCATGTGGACGCAACGGGGGAAATTTGGTGCGAGTTTGTGAAATCGAGTGAAGGCGAGTTCTGCCTTTACGCGGCGCAAGTTGATCCGAAGGCGCCGGAGGGGAGTGAGACAGGCGATGGCCAAGTTTGGGGAGCAAATTCATTCAAGCGGTGGGTTTCGCGGAATTGGTATGATGTGGTCGGTACTGGCGACGGGAAACATTATCGGGCCGGGACGCGGGTTGAACGGTTGCGGAGTGTCAAGGGTGCGTTCGCGTATGCCTCCAAGCGTTACATGGTGAAAAAAGAAGCCATGCCTGCGTTTGAACACAAGCCGAGGAGATTCTGGGGTGTGATTGCGCGAAAGAATCTTAAGCTCGGCAAGCGCGAGGCGGTCGAGTTAACGGAAAAGCAGGCTGTCGTGTTGCGGCGGACAATTCGACGTTATCGTCGGGCAAACACTTCGCCAGAAAGGCGGAAGCTATTGCGAAAAGGAGGCCTGTGGGCGGAGGAATTCACCGTGCGATTATTTTGTAGTGTTGAGGTTTGGTACGCTAATTTGACATCGTTGTTGTCCTTTGATTGAATCGAGTTGGCGTCGTATCGCTGGCATGTGTTGCGAAGCAACGGCAACTACGGTTCGTCAGTCATGAGATTGCATTTCACACTCGCAGTGTGCGTGTTCGTCTTCCGAGGGACAACGGAAGCCGGGCCAATACGAGCATCATTTTTGCAGGATGCTTCCTCTCTCCAATCCACGATCGAGGTGCTAATGGCCAGCGGCTGCACCCATTCGAATGCCTCTAATTTCCGGCAAGTCGTTCGTCATTATTGCGGATGAACCTTTCAATTTCGATTTTGCCAAATTCCCGAAAGCTACCAACGGGTTTTACGCATTCCCGTCAACGCAAGAATTTCTGACCGCCCTCCCGCATCATCTCGGTAAAACCCGCCACTCTTTTGATTTCAATTGTATGGACATGGTTATTGTGACAGCGGATAACCGACTGCGTACGAGCCTGAGACCGGATGAGATTTTTGGACCGTTCATGGCCTCCACGTCAACTACGAATGGTGATCGTCTTGGAATTTTTGCCACTCCAAGGGATGCGTTCACTTGGGGTTATGTCCCTCAATATCGGGAAGCGACAGAATCATTTTTTCCAAAGTCAATTCAGGATGAGCGAATTTGCCTCACTGCCTGCTTGTACCGATTGTATGTCTTACCGATGGGAACCACCGAAGAAAATCTGGAAACCGGAACGATGGATGTATTGCGCGCAACGTGGCGGCGAGAAACAATCCAATTTCCAAACCGATTTGAGGTTGTTCTCGTCCACAGTGCTGATACGAGCCACCACATAATCTCGACAGACCATGCCGGTCTGTTATTTGGCTCGAAAGGAGGCTATACCTACCTCGAAAAGGCTGGAGGCAGCGGACCCTTCGTGCGTTTAGACTTTCAAGACAAAACAGACCTCCTGCCTTGGCTGGCGGCGGCCTTCTTGAACCCCAAGCTATCGTACGTGCAGCGCTACGCCACGTTCAACGCGGACAGCATCGAGAATTTGAATCCGAAATGAAAATCGCGGGTACGCAAGCCCTCATGCTGCTTGACATGCTGTTCTAAGTGTGCAAGAAGTAGATAGGTTTGAGTGGGTCGCAGCACTCCACCGTGAAACCATAGCGTTCCCAATAGTGGCGCATGGCACGGGGCGGTCGCTGGATAAGCCGCAATCAACCCAGCCCACCGTGACCGGGGACGGCGAGGGTTATTTTTCTCCCCGAACACCAAACTTTTCCAAGCATCGGAATGCGTGCATTCGTGTATGCGGGGACGAACCTGTTTTTAAACACAAATGAAAAAATTAAGTGTTCAAAATGGGTTTGGGAAAACTTGTGCGGGTTGAGCATAAATGTGAAGTTACATAAAATACGTGGCTGCAATGCCAAAGTGCTTTGCCAGTATTTTAATATGCCCGACGGTTAATTGGCGTTCGCCGCGCAGGATCATGCCTCCCAAGGTACGATGCACGCCTAACAAACGGGCCAGATCCGCCGCCTTCATCTGCCTTTCATCCATCAGGTGCCGCAAGGATTCCAAGGGAGTAGGCCGCTTCCTGGGCCATTTGACGTTTTCCCGCTCATACTGCTCAATGAACACAGAGAGCGCCTCAAGATAATCCGCCTGGTCAATGCTCAAGTCGAATCCAGCCAAGGCGCGGGCCATCTCCTCGGCATTGGCGAGATCTACCGCGTCGCGAATCGGACGCGGCGACAAAAGAGCGATCAGTCCTATATAATCCACAGGCAAATTCTTGAAACTGTATTTGGGGACAGTCGTTTTGGTTTTCATAATTCATTTTTCCAACTATTTTTGCTGTATTCGGCATGGGTCATAAAACAGAGCGCGAATATTACCTGCGTATTGAAATGTGCCGCGCAAATGAATCGGTAATCATTGCCACACACATTAAAAACCAAAACATTGCGTCCGCTATTTACTCTCACCGAGTCGGTTGTCGGATAGTGCCGACGCACATCAACCAAACTCCGCCACTCTGCCTCTTCAGCAGTGTGAATCCATTGTTCGAGATATTTAGCCGCCTTGGGATATTCTTCTGCCCGCTTTCTGATGAATGTTTTGCTTACCAACCGCATAGATACAATATGTATCCACTGATAAAAATGTCAAAATGATTCTTTTCCTAATTTTGCGACGGGAAAGCCTCTTGACCAGTCAAATCAAATCAAATTTGTCGTATTCATAATCGGTGGATTTTGCGGCCTTGAGAAGCTGGTGCGCGCTGCAGGTTTCGAACCTGCGACCCCTACCGTGTGAAGGTAATGCTCTACCACTGAGCTAAGCGCGCGTTCTGCGACGGAATTTTGATTTCCGTGTCGGATAGTTTTCTCGCTCGCGCCAAGTTTTGCAAGTCGAAAAGCGGAACTTTCGCTTGTCCGGGATTGACTCCGCCAAAACTCATCGCCACGCTCAATCTCAATAATCTGAAAGCCCAAAACCGTTCGCTATTATGAACCGGACATCTCACCTCCTCGCATTTTGTGTTTCCTGCCTGTTAGTAATTTCGCCGCGCTGGAGCCAGGCCGCGTCTCGTCCCAATGTTCTTTTCATTTTGATAGACGACATGGGTTACGCCGATCTTTCCTGCTACGGCGAAACGCGCATTCAAACTCCGCACCTCGATCAACTCGCCCGCGAAGGCATCCGCTTCACCCAATTTTACGTCAACGCCCCTATCTGTTCGCCATCGCGCACCGCCTTGATCACCGGGCAATTTCCCGCCCGCTGGCGCATGACTTCATATCTCGCCGAACGTCAGCTCAACACGGATCGCGGCATGCCTCAGTGGCTTGATCCCGCCGCTCCTACCCTCGCGCGCACGCTTCAAACTGCGGGTTACACCACCGGCCATTTCGGCAAATGGCATATGGGCGGCCAGCGCGACGTCGGCGAAGCTCCACTCATCACCGAGTACGGTTACGACAAGACGCTCACCACCTTTGAAGGCCTCGGCGACCGCATCCTCCCGCTGCTGGATGCCTTCGACGGCAAGCCCGCCAAAAAATATTCCCTCGGCTCCGACAAACTCGGCCGCGGCAAAATCACCTGGCTCGACCGTTCACAAGTCACCACGGCCTTCGCCAGCAACGCCCTCGCTTACATCCAGCAAACCGAAAAAACCGGCCAGCACTTCTACGTTGACCTTTGGCCAGATGACGTTCATTCGCCGTTCTTCCCGCCGAAAGATCTCCGTGGCGACGGTTCCAAGAAGCAACTTTACCTCGGAGTCGTTAAAGCGACTGACGACCAGTTTGCCCCGATCATTGATTACATCCGCACGAGTCCAACGCTCAGCACGAACACCCTCATCATCGTCGCCAGCGATAACGGCCCCGAACCCGGCGCGGGCTCACCCGGTATCTTCCGGGGTTTCAAAGGCAATCTCTACGAAGGCGGCATCCGCGAACCATTCATCGCTTGGGGTCCCGGCCTGTTGGCTCCGGCCTCGCGCGGCACGGTGAACGACACTTCCGTCATCGCAAGCGTGGACTTGCTTCCGAGCATCGCCAAAATCACCGGCGCACCTCTTCCCGCAAACACGGATTTCGACGGCGAAGATCTCAGCGACACCATCCTCGGCAAAGCGCATCAGACCCGCACCAAACCGCTGCTCTGGGTTCGTCCTCCCGACCGTCCCGGCAATGCCAAAGTGCCCTTCCCCGACCTCGCCATCCGCGACGGCGATTGGAAACTTTTGATCATGGAAGACGGCAGCCGCCCGCAACTCTACAACCTCGCCAATGATCCGCGCGAAACCACCAACCTCGCCGGCAAACAAACTGAAATTCTCGCGCGGCTGAAAACAAAACTTCTCGACTGGCGCAAGACCCTTCCGATCGCTCGCCCCTGGCCGTGGAACCCCAAACAAATTCCCGCCACCGACAAAACGCCGTCATAAGACAGCGTTATTTTTTCTCGGCTAAGTCATCCGTGTTCGTTGAAAAACAAAAAACACGTACCCCATGCCCGCGCCGAAACCGAGCCCATAAAACAGTCCCCACGAAAGTTTTCCCGCAACCGAAAGTTGCGCCTTGGAAAATCCACTCAACACCCCTCCGCCTCCGCCTCCGGGCGACAAAATCCACCCCATGCATTTTCCGCCCAAAAAATATCCCGCCGAATGGCAGACAAACATCACCAGGCAAGCCATCGCAAATCCGCGATAATTTCCAAATCCTCTCCCCACTAACGCCACAAACACCGCACATCCCCCCAACGATCCCGCCCATTCCCCCGCACCGAAATGCAATTCAAACCACGCCGCGGACCACACCATCGCGTAAGCCAGAAACGCCGGCGTGAATATTTTATAAAACCGTCCCAGTGAATTCGGCCCTAGAACTAAAGAACGCAGCAATAATCCCGACACGCCCAGAAAAATAATCAGGCATCCGATATACAATCCCGCTTCTCCAAAGTTTTGCCCGAGCCACCTTCCCGCAAACGCCCAAACTGAAAACGCAGCGATGCTCACGATCGCAAACCCAACACTGCCTCGCAACATCGCCCGCAAAACTCCACCCTCATTTTTTTCTAATTCGCCAACCGCTGGCAGAGGCACACTCATTTCGGCTCACTTCGCCAAAACCTCTTTCACCAACGTGTCGTCGCCATCGTTATGCGCGGGCGTAAGTCCGAGCGTGGCGCAAAGCAGATTATAAATGTCCACGTTCGGCCTTGGTGGAAGCGTCACACCATGCCGAAACGCCGGTCCCCAGGCGATGAACGTCGCGCCCATGGATTCCAATTCGGGATCGAAGCCGTGAGTCGCGCTCTCAAAATTCCGCGTCGGATCCAGCGGCCGGCGATTGATATACCAGCCTTCGTCCGCCACCAGCACGACCGGCGGAATGCGCGGGTTATCGGTATAATGATAACGCTCCGGCATGTTCTCGCGGCGATAAACTTTGAAGTGGTTTTCCTTCCCGGCAAATTGGTTGTAAAGCGCATCCACATTTCCATCGAGCGGACGCAAACCGGCGATGGCTCCCGTCGCATCCACGCGCACAGTATCCAAATTCACATAATTGCTCAGGACGATAATGCGGTTCGTGCTCAAATCCGTCATGCCGTGATCGGAGACAATGATGATGTTGGCGATGTTGTCCAGTTGAAGCTGATGCAAACCATTCGTCAGCCGCCCAATCGCCTCGTCCACTTGCGCCACCGCCTTTTCGACCTGCGGCGATTCCACGCCATGATGATGCGACTCAGAATCCACCTCGTGAAAATAAAGCGTCATAAAATTTGGCCGCTGATTCGTTTGCGCCAGCCAGCTCAGCCCCATATCCACGCACGCATCGGGAGAAACGTGTCCATCGTAAGGTTTCCAAATCGTCGGTCGCACACCTTCGATTTCCGCTTCGGACCCCGGCCAAAATAAACAGTCCGCCACGCGCCCCTGCTTGATCGCCGTCACCCAGATCGGTTCGCCCTGCCACCAGCGGCCATCGCCGGGCCCGGGATTATTCGAGATATTAAATTCCGCCTTAAAATTCGGATCGTAAATCCGGTTATTGACGATGCCGTGATGTTCCGGCCACAAACCAGTGACGATGGTGTAGTGATTCGGAAACGTGAGCGATGGAAATGCGGAAATCAATCGCTGCGCATGGACGCCTTCCGCCGCCAGCGTGTTCAAGTTGGGAGTTTCGTTTTTAAATTTCTGCAAATAATCCCAACGAAACCCATCCAGCGAAATCAAAATCAAAATCCGCTCGCGCGGCGACGCCAGGTGCGGTTCATCAGCGCCAGCAACAACCGCCGAAACCACGATAAAAAAACCAACCAGCACACGGCAAAAACGCTCTCTCATAATTGCACCTCATGATGCCCAAAGCAGCGTTCATTTCAAGAACTACAAACCCACTAGCCCATCGCTCATGCCGTAAATCTTCCCCCTCTCCCGCACCGCCAGTGCGGGAGAGGGCCGGGGAGAGGGTCGAGTTTTTCAAACTTCTCTCGCGCGCATATTTTTCCCAATAAGCGTAAGCACCACCACCATTGCAAAAATCCCCACCAACACACCGATGCGCACCACCCACGAAGCCGCGCCCGCCGCCGTTACTTTCAGGCCGATCTTCAAATCCGCCCAGCGATCCACTGCCACCGCGCGTTTGAAAGTCAGCACGCGCCCCTGCTCAGGAATGCTCGCGCGAATCGCCGCCGGCGTGCTGACCGCCGCGTCCTGTTGCTGAATGATGCGTTGCGCGAGACGCATGAATGCGCTGTTGTCGTCGGCCGTGTTGCGGTCAATCATGTCCTTCGCCTGCTGCTGCGAGTAAGCCATTTCCTTGCGCCCGCGCAGGTCACGAAAAATTCCACTGGCGCCACTCGAATCGCCCACCGCCGCCTGCCGCACATTCAAACCCACCAGCGCCTCCTGCAATTTGAGATTATTCAACTGCACGCGCGCGTCCTCGTTGAACGCATCGTCTCCCTGGCTCAAACCGTACGCCGATTGAAACGCGCGCCGCGCCTGTTGTGGGTCGCCGTTCTGAAGCATGTTGTTGCCGAATGCCAGCATGTCTTCAGCCGCTTTGGTTTTCTCGCGTTGCGCATTCGCCTCATTTTTTAAATATGTGTTTGCGTCCAGCGCGGCCACCGCAGCCACGCCGTCACCCGCTTGCAACTGAAACGAACCGCCCCAATTTTTCAACCGCCATTTGTCATTCAAACAAACGCGCCAGGTGATGTCTTCGAGCGGCAAATCAAATTTCGGCGCCAGCAAATCCAAGTCGAGCCGATGTCCGCCCGCGGCTCCCGCTTCGTTCGCGTAAAAAATTTCCACCGGAATCGGTTTGTTGTCGCGCGATTGCTGCTCAAGTGGAATGAGAATTTGGTCTTCCTCGCGCCACGGCCAGACGCCATTTTGGTTCACGAATGCGAACCAAAACTTTGCCCCCTTCGGCAAGGTCAATTTCAGCAATCGCTTGTCACCCGGCAGGATTTCCAACCGAGCCTCTGTGAGCATCGCACCGTTGTCAGAAATCACCGAGGTCAGCGTGACGTTATTAACCTGCGCCTGCAAAAGTTTCGCCGCTTCATGGCGGTCCAGCGTCAACGCCAGTTGAAAACTTGGTTCCACGAGGCGATACGCAAAATTCGCCGAGGCCGATGGCAAGTCCTGTTGCAACGCGCGCGGGATGCTCTGCCATTCCGCCGGTTGCAACGCCGCCGGCGGCGAATCCACACGCAGTTGCAGCCGCCCACCCGCCTGTAACGTCACAAAACCGCGTTGCAAATTAACATCTGCGACTTGCACGCCGCGCAAAGTGGCCTGTGTGGCTTGCGCCTCCAGCACCGTATTATAACTCGCCTGAAGGAAGTAAGTGCCGATGACGCGGCGTTGCAATTTGATTTCCCACAACTGCAAGCCATTGGTCACCGCGCCGTGTACCGGGAGAAAGTCAGCCACTTGGTCGCCTTGAAAATGCACGCTCTCCGCATTCTCCGGCAACCGCACGTGAAAAGTTTTCAAACCCGTGTTCTCAATTTGATATTGCAGGTTCGCGATGACTTTGACTTGCGCCTCGTTGATCGTCGCGTGTTGGAGGCTCGTCACTTGTATCCACGGGTCCACGCGTTCGGTATCGAGCGCCAGGCTCCATTGTGTCTGCAAAATTCGAAAAGCCAGCACGCCCTTTTGTTGGATGCCGGACTTCTGTGGATCGAGTTGCGTCACACCGTCGCGCGATGCCACGGATAAACGCATCCCCTGTTCCGGCGCGATGACCAATGTCCCGCGCTGTTTGCTCGCCTCGCGCAAAACCAGTTGCGGAACCGTCCAGCCATTCGTCGCTTTCACGCCCGGCCCGGAAAGGCTCAGCGCAAATTGCTGCTGCCCCTCCGTCTTCCCGCGCAGATGCAGCGTGATCACGCTGCCCGCGTCGCCCTTCGATTCCGTCCAGTGACTCAACGCCGCGCCGCTCACCGATTCCACGTCCATCCCGGCGGGCAGCACGAAGCTCAGCCGAAAAATTCCCGCGCGCGTGATGTCCACCGCCGCGTCCACCGCAAGCACGGTGCGGTCTTCCCCGAGCGAAAGCGTATTTTGCGTTTCCACGCGCACGTCCGGTTCGACGGCCGACGCCTTGAGCGAAACCACCGCGTTCACCTCCGAATAACGAAATGCGCGCCGCACGGTCAGTCCGGGAATTTCGTTTTGCAACGCTGCCGCCAGGTTGCCTGGGAAATCTTCGAGGTTGATCGGTGAAAAATTATTCGCCGCCACCTTATCGAGTTGCACTTCGTTTCCTGTGGCAATGCCGAGCAAGCCAATTTGTCCCGCGGCATTTTCCACCGAAATCAAGCCCACCGATTTCTCCACCGGCAACGGCCCGGTCGCAACCTGCGAGCGAATCATCAACGCAAATGGACGCGACTGTGGCGGATTGAGGCTGACGCGCAGTTTGCGCGCGTCGGGATCGAATCGCCACACGGACACAAACGAATTTCCCGATTTTGAATTCACAGCGGCATCGCTCACGTCCGTGATGGTCGCGCTGGGCGGCACGTCGAAAATAAGTTCGCTCAGTTCGCCTTGAGCGGGGCGGATCGCCGCGAAATGAGCGCCTTCAATGACCCCGGCGCTGGGCACGTCGAGCTGGGAAAGTTCCGCGTAGAAAACCGGCTTCTCAAGCTTCACATCGCGACTGCGGGGCTGCCAGGAAATCCACGCGTCAGCGGCGGGCGATAGCACAAGCTTCGCGACGGTGTTGCTGCCCGAAGTCTCCCGCTGAACGGACACGGCTTGTTGCGAACGCACATCCACGTCGAGATTCATCAGCGTGAGTTGCAGTTGATTCACCAGCGCGAATTGCGTGGGCAAAGTCACCCCGCTCACGCCGTTGCCTTGTATGATGGGCAGTTCATATTGCACTTCCACGTCGAACGCGCCGCTTTCCTGCGCGAGCAATTCTTCACCGCGCCGCCCCGCGCTCTGCTCCAGTTTGAACGCGCGATTCGGAAACGTCACGTGCGTGAGAATCGCCGGCTCGAATAACAGCGGCAGACGATCTCCCCTGCTCGCCTGCCAATGAATCTTCGCGGTCGCGAAGGCAAATTTTTCTTCGACGCGCATTTGTTGTACGATGGATTGCGCCAGCGGCGTTTCAACTGCCTTCACATTCGGCTTGTCCTTGGCTTGCGCTGGCGTTCCCGCAAAGCAAAACAAAATCAATCCACCGATAAGCCACGCGGCGACGACCGGCGCGCCGCCTGAGTCCGCTAAACCACCCGCAGACCGGCGCGGCAACTTCCACCATGCACGCATGGCTGGAACAAAAATCTGCCACACGAAAAATACCGCGAGCAGCCACAGAAAAATCTCCACCCCGTTATCCGAACGCAATGCCGCCCACGCCAGCAAAGTCCAGCCCGCGGCCTCCAGCCACGCGCGCTTTTTGCCCCGCGCATAAATCCACACCCCAAGCGCGGCGAACGCGGGCCACGCCTTCGCCATGACCTCCAAGCCGCTATTTTTTTCGGGCACATTACCCACCTCGGCTTGCAATGCGCTCCCCGCCTGCTGCACCGGCGCGAGAAAAGTAATATCGTATGGAATCGCATGATGCTGCCGTCGGACGAGGTCGTGAAGATAGGCCAGCGCCAACAGCGCCAGGCCAAACGCCACGAAACCCAGCAGCCATTTAAAAATAGACTGGGCGCTGAACTTGCCGGCCTCCTCGCGGCCAGTCCAGCGCCACAGTATTGCGGAACTCCCCACCAAAAAAAGTAACGCAATCAATAAAAACATCGCCCGCCCGGCATCGGTGCTGGTCAAAAGCCGCATCAGTTGTCCGAAACCCGAGATGTCCGGCACTCCCCCAATCGGTGTCAATGAACCGCGGCGATACACCAGCCGCTGGCCGTCGTCGGGCGTCAATTTCCATTCCGCCAGCATCACCGGCGCATTCACCGTTGGCGTCGCGATACTCAGCAATTTCGCGTCCGTGGAACGCGCCGCCAGTTTCAAATCCAAAGTGAGAACGGCATTGGGATCGGCGCGTTGCGGCAGCGGAATCAAATTGGATTTTCCATCGAGCACCGGCACGACCGCCGCGCCGTTGACCGATGCCGACCACAACTCCGTGCCTTCGGGCAGCGTGAGCCGGAAGTTTGGGTTGCCGCGATTTTTCACGAAGTAACGAACGTCGGTCAACACCTGCCCTTCCTTGGAAATGCGCGATGAAATGGTGGCGCGATCAACCACCTGGCTGAGCGAATCACCTTGCGCCAGCGGGCTCAATGCGAGTTTTAAATCGAATGGCCGCGACGTGTAGCGATACGCCGCAAGAATCGGCGCGTCAAAAAACAGGCGATATTCCGCCGGCACTTCGCCCGTTTCCAGCGGCAGCAAACCCGGCGAAACATTGGCGGGCTTCACTTGAAATTGATACGCGCTGATCACAAGCGTGTAACCCTGTTCGGTCTGCGCATCCACCGGTCGCGCGCCGGTGAATGAAAGCGTCTCGCCCTGCGCCTTGAACGGACGCTCGTAGGTCGCGAGCAGCGTATAAACCCCCGAGACCGGCGTATGCAGTTGCACCACATAACCGCCGTTCGTCTTCACCCAGTTCCGAATGTCTTTGCCAGTAAACTCGACGTTGAAATATTCATCCGACAAATCCACGCGAAACGCCGACACTGGCGCACCCGACACCGCATAATTCATCACACTGCTGCCGTAAGCGACCCCTTCGCCGATTGAAAACAAATGAAACACATCCGCCTGCACGGTTTGGGGAAGACGCTCGACGCGCATGGTCGCTTCCCACGTCGGTTCTTCGAGACGAAACGCCTGCTGGATGCCCGCGACTTTGCGCGGAAAAAATGCCGTGGCGATTTCCGTCAATGCTTGCGTGCGTTCCGGCGTGAGGCGAAATCCCGCGTCCGACGACACGCTCACATGGCCGCGCACGGACTTGGCATGCGCGACTTCAATGCGTGGAAGCGCCCAATTCGTCGTGTCCAATGCCTGATTGCGCTCCAATCGCAATTCGATCACTTGCCGTCCCGAAACCGGCGCGCCGTAAACGATGCGCACATCCGAATCGGATTTGTCCGGCGCATCTGTCACAAAATAATCCGTCATGCCCGCGGCGTTGATGCGCGCAATGGCGTAGCCCTTCGGCACGTTCAACAAAAGTTCGCGCAACGGCGCTTCGCGCACGTCCAGTTCGAGTTCGGCATCAATCGCCAATTCGCTTTCGCCGAGATGATAATCGAATAATTCGGATACTGTGAGTTCCGGCAGAATTTGGTCCGCCTGAATTCGCAGCGCAAAATCCGCGCCGGAAAAACGGTAGGCAAATCGTTGTTCGCCCGTGGCGTGCAGATTACGGATGACATCATTCTCGGGAAATTGTTCGGGCGAAATTTGTGAGAGCCCGCTGGCTTGCGCCACTTCCAATCGCACCGCGCCTTCGTTGACAATGCGAAAATATCCGGCGAAACGCGTGGCCGATTCCGGCCGCAGTTGCATCACGTCCGCCGTCTGCGGAAACGCGCCCAGCGGCGTCTGCGCCTGCACGGTAAGCGTGAACTGATCTTTTTGCGGCTGGTTCAGTTGCACGGTAAGCAAACGGTCGGTGGAATTCGTGATGGGCTCGACGTTCCACGCCAGCACATGCTCGCCCTGCACACGCGTCACTTCGCCGTCGCCATGCAACACAAGCGTCGCTCGATTCAACTCGCCTTGCATGACCTTGAAATCCATCACCGCGTCTTGCCGCATCAAACCGGGGCTCACGCTGATTTGCGAAATCATTTCCGCGGCGTAAAAAAGTTTGCCCTCAACTTCCGTCCGCGCTTCCTTCCACGAAAGTTTTACGTTCCCATCGCTCGGCAGAAAGCTCATGAAATCATTGCCACGGCGTTCCGGCAGCGCCGCGCCGGGAAATTGAAATTGCGTATCTGCGGCGAGTCCTTGCAACACAACCGGCAGCAATGTTCCGGGCGCGATATGAAAATCCACGCTGTTGCCATTGTCATCATGCATGACTGCTGCGGCGAATTTGATTTGAAACGGAAATTCTCCCTTGCGATCAAAGTCCAGCGCGAATCCATTTTGTTCAACGCGCACTCGCCATTTCGGATTGGTCGGAACATCCATCAACGCGACCGTCCCTTTCAACAAATCAAGCGAACCCGCATTCTCCACATGCGCAATCGCATTCAGCGTGAACACGGCGCGGTCGTCGCGCAAATCACCCGTGAGTTTGAAATCGTGCAACGTCACCGGCGGCGGCGCGTAAGCTTCCGCCCGCGCGCCATTGGGTAATGTTGCTGTCAAAAACGCCAGCATGGTTGCGATTCGCAGACAGAGTACGGGTGCAAGTTTCATATTTTCTCCTTAATTAAAATTATTTTCCCGAAATGGACTTCGCCTCGCGGATCATCTCTTCCAATTTTGCCGGGCGCGCATCGGCGCCATAAGTCTGCGGCACGCCCGCGAGATAACGGAGTAATTGATCGGGCGTCACTTCAGCCGCGTAAGGACTGTTCGCAAGCCATTCGGCGAATTCCCCGGCGCTGGCCGCAAGTCGCATCGCGGGACTCGCCTGGTCGAGCGCCACGCCGCTGCCGTTGTAAGGAACTTCCCACGCGTGCTCGCGATATTCGGAAGTCCCCGGCACGCGGAAACGCACGTGCACGGTGGCGATGGCGCCTTCGCCGCTCGCATCGGTTTCCACGACGTAAAGCGCGTTGCCCGATTCCGCCGCGCCGATTTCCGCCGCATCCACGGAGTTATCGCGGAACTGTTGCTTGGTAAGTTGATGCTTGGCGTAACCGATCTGGCGATACGCCTTCACGCGTTTGGGATTAAACTCAACTTGCACTTTCACATCGGCGGCGGCGATGTTCAGCGCACCCGCAAGCTGTCCGGCAAAATCACTCGCCGCTTCGGCGGGCGTGTTGAGAAAACCGTAACGCCCGTCGCCATTGCGCGAAAGCGCTTCGAGCAAATCGTCATTGTAACCTTCCCAGCCAATGCCAAAACAATCGAGCGCGATGCCTTGCTTGCGATTCGCTTCGACTTTTTGGCGAAGCGTAGTCGCGTCCACATTGCCAAGATTCGCCGCGCCATCGGTGAGCAGCACCACGCGATTGACACCGTCCGCGAGGTAATGACGGCGCGCCGTTTCGTAAGCGAGTCTCATCGCGTCCTCGAGATTCGTGCCGCCTTGCGGAGTGAGGCCGCTGACTTTCTCGAACACCGCGCCCGCCTGATCGCCCGGCACGCCATCCACCCAAAGCCGCGGCGTGCGCGCAAAAGTCACGATGCTCAATTTGTCCTGCGGTTGAAGCTGCGTCGCCAGCACGCGCAAGGCTTCGTGAATGATCTGCACGCGATCCGCGCGCTCCATCGAACCGGAATTATCCAGCAGCAAAACAATATTCAACGCCCGCCCCGGCGGACGCCCCGCAGCCGCCGTCTTCACCGAGAAGCGGAGCAAATCGCGATTGTGTGCGAACGGATCATGCGCACGCTCCCAGGCAAAACCCAGTGGCGCACCCGGCGCAGGATCGGGATCGCGATAATCGAACGCATTAATAAATTCCTCGCTGCGGATGGATGCCGCATCCGGCATCACGCCCTTATCCAAACTCGCTTCGGCAAGTTTGAACGAGACATCCGCCACGTTGAGCGAGAAAGTTGAAAAAGCATTTTCGCGCGTGAGAATTTCCGGCATAGGAATAGGAAGCTGCACTGCGGATTTGGCGAGCGGCAGATCTTTCTGTTGATTGTCCAATTGTTTTTTCAACACAGCCAACTCTTGCATAGTGCGCGCCACCTTTAAGTCCTGTTCAGCCAGTTGAACTTCGATTTGCTTGACCTTTCCAAAATCAGCGTTGCTGCGTTGTTCGGTCTTAAAATCCCTTACCGCAACGGCAAGTGCATTTGCAATGTTGGCTGCCTCAACGGGGTTGTCACTCTTAACGCCAATATCCACTAAACTGGAGTTTTTTTCCGGGCGGACATCCAGGCTCTTTTTCAACCGAGCGCGCGCCTCGGATTCAGTCAACGGCGCGCCTCCCTTATCGGCCCATACTTTTTTCAAATCCAGCTTTTCAATGACCTTATCAAGCACAGCTTTCGATTGAATAGTCTCAACCTCGCTTTGCACAAAATGAGGATCGTACGTCTGCGCAGTTGCATTTCCTGAAATTCCACTGATATCCGAAACATCATGGTCAGATTTAATCCGCGCGCGCCTTTCAACTGTGCCAGTGAAAAATCCAGTGACTTTTTCAGACAGACTTCGATTGGATGTTGAATTGGTCTCCGCCCGCTCGACGATTTCGACCATTGTGGTATTGGGCATCTTTGTTTCGACGTTTTCCTGCAAAACTTTCAGTTTCGTCAGATCGCGAGTCGTGGTTAATGATTTTAGCTCTTCCTGTTTTTCCTGGTACGCCAGCATTAGGTTGGACGCGTCGGAATCAGACTGCGCAACCGCCGATTGCGATTGCATCGCCTTGTTTATCCAGTTGGGGGTCGAAGCGCCACTCATGGGAACCTCATCGCGAGTTGCGGGATCGTAACTGAAAGTGACGTTATCCGAAAGTGTGGCCGAATTTAGAGTTGATAAATTGGAACTAGTGTCCTTTGTCCATGCCTTATCGACGTTTTTTAATCTGTCGGAATTTTTCAATTCATAAGCGCGCGCGTCATTGGCCATTTTCCGCTGTCGAAAGGCTTGCAGGTCATTATCTATTTTATCGCTTTGAAATGAAGGTGTGCGTTCAATCTGACTAGCAACAGTCTGGTCGTTCTTGAAAGCGCCGATGTCGGCAATTCCACCGCCACCGCCACCAGCCCCTAAAACACCAGGATTATTACCGGCGAGTTTAGCGTACTGCTGAACATTATTGGCGGTATGAGCATTTGAGGCTGGCAAGTTGACATACCCAACGATTCCTAAATTGTATTCATTACTGTTATCGCCTCCGCCTCCGCCGCCAAAGCCTTGAATAGAACCGCCCACCCCGACTTGGACCTTGTCCTGGCTTCCTGAAACCGTATCCGCCAACTGAACCGGCGGAGTGATAGCATTCAAATTTCCGTTAGCGGCAACCACGCCTCCCGTCGGCGCGGCAGGTGCGGTCGGCAATCCAAAAGCAGTTTTTTCGTTTTCGACCAAAGCCGGCGCGGCCATCGGCGCGGGCTCAGATGCTGGCAAAACAATCTCGGATTTTCCGGCGGTGGCTGATTTGTCAGCCGGTTGCACAAAAATTGCAAAAGGTGAGCCTGCTTGTGGAGGAGTCAAAGGTGTAGTAGATCTGGCAGACCCGGTATTAAACGTCCCCTCTGATTTCAATCCACGCGATTGCGGTTGCAGGCTATCCATTTCCTGTGGTGTCTTCGTTTGAACCAACTGCATTTCTCCCACTGGCACTGTCGCCCCATTCGCATAAATCCGAACACTTCCACTGGCATCCGCGCTGGATGGCAGATTCACGCCAAGCAATTTCTTTGCCTCACGGCGATCCACTTCCGCGGAAGCCGATTCGCCGACCTTGCCGATCAAATATCTTTCACCCGCGACCGGTGGAAGTTTTCCCCCGGGAAGATACGGTTTCAAATCTTTGAATGTAGGTGCATCCTCGGCGCCTTTTTTGTTGTCACCCGCCCACATTTCCTTCGCCATATCCAATTCCCGCAGATTGGAAAGCGTGTTAATCCGCATCGCTTTCGATTTCGACTTTGCGAGCGCGGGCAAAAACAATCCCGACAGAGCAATAAATATGACCGCGCACGCCGCCAGCAACATCCAATTAATCTTTTGCGGCGCGGACGGCTCCGCGAATTCCTTCGGCACAATCGTCTTGAACTGCGCGAGCAATTTTTCGCGGCGATCAGCGGAAAGTTTTAACGGCGCAGCCGGCGCGGCTTCGGCCTGTGCGGCGCGACTGGCAGCTTCAACCAATTTGATCGTGGGCTTGAGACGGTCGTAAAGTTTCGCCAACTCGGCATTCTCCTCAAGTTCCTGGCGCAACGCGGCGGCCTTGTGCGCGGGCAATTCGCCGAGCAGATACGCGGTCAGGCGCGCTTCGAATTCCGCGAGTTGTTCGGGTGGAAGTTCGGGGTTCACGGCACGACTCCATTTCTCGCCAGTTCATCGGCGATTTCCTTGAGCGCGTGATGCAGCAGGTAACCGACGTGCCCGACTTTCAATCCCGTGCGCGCGCTGATTTCCTTATACGACATGTCCTCGGTGAACTTGAGCCGGATCAATTCGCGGCTGCGCTCGTCGAGAGTTTCCAGACTGAGTTGCACCAGACCCACGCCTTCGAGCCGCGAAATCAATTCATCGGGCAGCGGCTGGGAATCGGCGGTATCGAGTGAAGGCGGAGCGTCAATTTCGGTAAGGCTGTCAAACGAAATGGTTTTTGCGGATTGACGGCGATGATTGAGGGACTGGTTATGCACCGTGCGATAAAGCCACTTGCGCGGCTCGCGAACTTCTTTGAACTGGGCGTGCAATTTCATGAAAGCATCCTGGACAGTGTCCTCGGCAAGGTTGCGATCACCGAGCAAACGGAGGGCATACGCGAGCAGCGGTGATTCGAGGTTGGCGAAAAGCTCCTCGATCGTTTCCCCTGCCGGCGGCTCGCTGACTTCTTTTGCTCGCATTACGGCCATGCTCGGTTCGTCCCGCGCGATTCGTGGCGTTCATCCGCCGCCAACCCTCGCGAGACGGTCCTGTCTCACTAGGTATGACACACCACGAGGAAGTTTATTAGACGAAAGATTAGGGAAACGGCCAAGGGCACGATTCCGCTATTGTTCGCCCCTGATTTAGAAGAAATTCGGTCAATTCACCTTGCGCAGCACATCGTTGCGTTGCGCCCAGGCAGGATCGGGATTTGGGTAATCCAAATTATAATTCAACCCGCGGCTTTCCGGACGATGCAATGCACTTGCCACAATCAATTCCGCCACGAGCGCGATATTGCGCAATTCCAACAGGTCACTGGTCACGATGAAATTCCAATAATACTGCTGAATTTCTTCCTGCAAATTTGCTATTCGCGAACGCGCGCGTTGCAGGCGTTTGTTGGTGCGGACGATGCCGACGTAGTCCCACATGAGCCGGCGGATTTCATCCCAGTTGTGCGAGATGACCACGAGTTCGTCGGGATTCGTGGCGTTCCCGGATTGCCAGTAGGGAATTTTAAAAATCGTGCCGCTCGCCGGTTGCGTCAAAACTTTGTTCGCCGCCCGATGCGCGCACACGAGCGCTTCGAGCAATGAATTGCTCGCGAGCCGGTTCGCCCCGTGCAGACCGGTGCAGGCCACTTCACCCACCGCGTAAAGTCCCGCGATGCCCGTTTCGCCATCCACATTCGTCAGCACACCGCCGCATTGATAATGAGCGGCAGGCACAACAGGAATCGGCTCGCGCGTGATGTCCATGCCGAATTGCAAACACGTTTTGTAAATATTCGGAAAGCGTTCGATGATGAAATCCGCCGGCTGATGCGTAATGTCGAGCATCACGTGATCCGCGCCGCTGCGTTTCATTTCGTTGTCAATCGCGCGGGCTACGACGTCGCGCGGCGCGAGCGATTTCAACGGATGATATTTGTCCATGAACTCCACGCCCGCGATAGTCTTGAGCACGCCGCCCTCACCACGCACGGCTTCAGAAATGAGAAATGATTTCGCCTTGGGATGATACAGGCAGGTCGGATGAAACTGGATGAACTCCATGTTCGCCACTTCCGCGCCTGCGCGATAAGCCATCGCCACGCCGTCGCCGGTCGCGATGTCGGGGTTCGTGGTATAAAGATAAACTTTTCCGCAACCGCCGGTGGCGAGCAGCACTGAGCGCGCGGTAAACGTCTCCACTTTTCCGGAACTTTTATCCAGCACATACACGCCGAGGCAACGGTTCGGCCCTGGTTCGCCCAGCTTTTGGCTGGTGATCAAATCAATCGCGACGTGGTCTTCAAAAATTTTTATGTTCGGTTGCGCGGCCACGGCTGCGAGCAATGCGCGTTCGATTTCGCGGCCTGTTACGTCCTTGGCGTGGAGGATGCGCCGCTTGGAATGACCGCCTTCCTTGCCCAAATCCAATTCGCGCGCGCCGTGCGATTCAGGAATCTCGCGCTCGGAAAATTTCATGCCCAGCTCGATCAATTCGGCGATGCGCGCCGGGCCTTCCTGAATGATCGTGCGGACGACGCTTTCATTGCACAAACCCGCGCCCGCCTGGAGCGTATCGCGCACGTGCATCTCAACGGAATCTTCTTTGCTCGTGACCGCGGCAATGCCGCCTTGCGCGTAATTCGTATTGGACTCCGCGCGATTTTTTTTGGTGATGATGGCCACGCGCCCGGACGGCGCTACTTTAAGGGCAAAGGTGAGCCCCGCGATGCCGCTGCCGAGAACAATGTAATCGAATGGCTTCATTTCAATTTAGCCAACCCACTGTGCAAACAGGCTTGGATGTCGTCAATGCGGCATTTCAGCGGATCGCGGGTCTATGACCCGCAGCAATACACAATTAAGATTGCCGCACTAGACTAAGCCGACAGTGGCTTGACCGGCTGGACCTTACTGCGAGTCGCAGACCTGCGGTCCGTTCGGATGTGAACTCCGAGCGCAAAATTATTTTACAAAACACCGTTATCAATCAACCGCGTCTTGCCGAAGAAAACCGCCAGCGCCATCTGCGTGCCGCGCGCGACTTGCTCGACGGGTTGCAAAGTTTGTGCATCAAAGAATTCGAGATAATCGAGCCGCGCTTCCTGCTTGGCCGCGATGATATGCGCGAGTCGTGTCTTGAGTTTTTGCGCGGAGATTTTTTTACCTCGCACTTCGGCGCGCGCTTGTTTCAAGGCTTGCGAAAGCACGACCGCCTGTTCGCGCTGTGTGGGCGTGAGATATTTATTGCGCGAACTCATCGCCAGTCCATCCGGTTCGCGATGCGTGGGTGCGACGATTATTTTCAGCGGGAAATTCAGGTCGCGCACCATCCGTTTGATGACGGCGGCTTGCTGAAAATCCTTGGCGCCGAACACGGCGGCTTGCGGTTGCACCAGGTTGAATAATTTCGCCACAATGGTGGTCACACCGCGAAAATGCGTCGGCCGCGACGCGCCTTCCATTCCGCGTGAAAGCGTTTCCTCGACCACATAAGTGCTGTAGGAATCGTGAGAATTTTTCGGATACATTTCACCGTCAGCGGGAGCAAAAATAATATCCACGCCAGCCTCGCGGCAAAGTTTCTGGTCGCGGGCAAAATCACGGGGATAACGCGACAAATCTTCGTGCGGCCCGAATTGCGTCGGGTTGACGTAAATGCTGACGACCACAATGCCCCTCTTGCCCACGGCGCGGCGCGCGCGGGAAACGAGACTGATATGCCCGGCATGCAGGTAACCCATCGTGGGCACAAAACCAACTCGAATATTTTGGGTCTGCCAGCGCCGGGCCAATTTCTGCATCGCCGCGGCGGATTTAACAATTCGCATGCGGAAAAAGTGGTGTACCCGCGGCCAAGTATCAATAAGATTGTCATGCGGCGGCAACGGCGTTAGAACGACGGCAGCCATTCCCATATATGAAACGATCTATTATTCCTGTCTTGCTCGCGGTTTTGTTTTCCGCAGGCGTCACCCAAAGTTTTGCCCAGACCGATGCCGGCGCGCCTGTGCCGGAGAAACCTGACGCGCATGGCTGGATTCATTTGTTCGATGGAAAAACCTTGAGCGGTTGGACGGCGCCCGACCCCGGCAAATGGGAAATCAAAGATGGCGTCGTGATCGGGCAAGGTCCGCGCAGCCATTTGTTCAGCCCGGGAACATACACGAATTTGGAATTCAAGTCGGAGGTGAAATTAAACCACAGTGGCAACAGCGGCATGTATATCCGCGCAGCGTTGGGACAAGGCTGGCCCAAGGGTTACGAGACCCAGGTGGAGAATACGAGCCCGGATCCGCAACGCACCGGAAGCTTGTATAATTTCAGCAAGGTTACGGAGCAACTGATCCCGGACGATACCTGGTGGACGCAGCATGTAATCGCCATCGGCAACCGCATTATCGTAAAAATCAACGATCAGATCGTGACGGATTTTGTGGATGAAAAAAACACTTACGTTTCCGGCCATCTGGCATTGCAACAACACAACGACGGAAGCGTGGTGATGTTCCGCAACACCGTAGTGAAGCGTTTGCCCGCCAACGAAAAAGTGGCCTGGGCCATCGCGAAGAAAGACATGCCGGAGATCAAATAAAAAGCCGAGCGCCGGCATTGCGCCGGCGCTCTCTGGTGCTTTTACTATTCGAAACTGAACTTCAGCCTTCTGCCGAAGCTGAACCCACTGCGCTCAGTTTCCCAGATCTCCAAGGACGTTAATGGTGGTTTTTGCCGATGAGCCTTTTTTGCCGCTGTTCGCGTCAACCGCGGTGGCTTGCACGGTGAAAGCGCCTTTGGCCGTGGTGTTCCATTCAAAAACGTATGGCGCGCTGGTCGCGGTGCCGACGACTTTGCCATTCACGAGGAAGCTTACGCTCGCGTTTTCCGTCGGATCAGCGAGGTCGGCCTGCAACGTAACGATTTGACCGAGTTGATACGTGGTTCCGTCTGGCGTGCTTAAGGTCACGACCGGCGTGGAGGAAATGGTCACGTGAACAGGATCGGACACGCCGGATTTGCCCAACTCGTCTTCAGCACGGGCAAAGATGGCGTAATGACCAACGGCGGGTTTTTTCCAGGTGACGGAATATGGCGCATTCGTCGCGCGGCCAATCAAAGTGTCGTTCACGAAGAAGCTTACTCCAGCGACGGGAATTTCGGTGTCGTTCACATCCGCCTGAATCGTGACAGACGAGGGACTCGTGAAGGAAGAACCATCTGCGGGGCTTGAAATCGAAACTGTGGGCGGCGGCACATCAAAAACATCATCTACAATTTTCACGGTGGCATTCCCTTTGCCGGCAATGGTGTAAGCCGCGCTGGGTTCCACGGTAAGGACAACGGTTTTATTGCCCCGATTGACAGTGTCAATGATCGGTTGCACAGGAACATCTACGGCGAGATAACCGGGAGGCAACGTGAGCGTCGTGCTGATGGCCTCATAGTCAACGCCGTTCGCAGCGGTGCCGGAGATGGTCACATTGACGGTCAGCGTGTCATTGGTGTCACCGTGGCGAATCAATGTGAAAGCGCCGGCGGTGGTGCCTTCAAGAGCCGTGGGATCAGTGGCGCGCAGACGCACCCGGGGAAGATCCTGGGCTTGCAAAGTGGAACTGAGCATGAGCGTGCAGGCGATCAGACCGAGGGATTTGAGGAGATGTTGAGTCATAGTTGCCTCTATTTTTTCAGGGTTGAAACATGGATTAGTGAGCTTGAAGCTCGCGAGAGGCTAGCGCATGGAACATGCCAAGCGCGTTTTGACAGGCTGCAAGGCCCACAATCTAGGCAATGCGTCTCAAAACGCGCCTATTTCTGGACACTGTCCACACACGCGAGACATTTTGAGCCACTGACTGTCTATATTGTGGCTGGTTCGGGGACTAAAAAATTGGAATTTCGCCGTGCGCAAAAAAATGCGAAGACCGGTTGGTCTTCGCACTTGGCTAAATCGGATGCGCTCGTTTAGCGGCGGATCTGGAAATCGAGCGGGGAAACGCGCGGCATTTCGTGGTCGCAAGGCTGATTCGTCGGGGCATCGGCTTTGCGCTCTGTGTTGCCGACGAGGCTATTGGCCAACAGGTAAGCTTCGACTTCGTCACCGCTGACATCGGCCAGCATACGGCCATTGACCTCGACGCATGGGCTAAGCATCTGCCCGCTTTTTTCGATCATCTCCTGGCGCTGCACCGGGTCGTTAATGATGTCGCGGTCTTCAAAAGGCAGATCGTATTTGCGCATGATAGCGCGGACGCCCTGGCTCCAGCCGCACGAGGGTTTCAAATAAGCAATGATTTTTGGTTTGTTCATAATTTAAATCCGCTCCTAAAGTGCCATAGCGAGTGATTTTGGCAACTATTTCCTCCGCATGAAATCCGCGCTCGCGCGCCCATTCCCATAAATGGGGATTTACACGTCTTGGTTTTAGTTATCAGTATTAGGTATGAACAAATCGTTGATCGTGGGCCGTTATTCTTTTGGCATCGGCGACCGTTTTGCGCACCAAGCCAGAGCCCAACTCCAGGCATGCCTGCTCGCCAATCAAAAAGGCGTCGAGGTCATCCCCGTCTGGAATAAATCCAATCGCGAGCACACTACCATCGGCTCTGAACCTTCCACGACCCGCGCCGCTGCCGATGCCGCCGTCAAGGCGCTCGGCTGGACCAAGCCTTACCACGTGGATGCCGACCATATCCGCATTGAGACGGTGGACCGCTTCTTGCCGCATTCGGATTTCTACACGATTGACGTGGCCGACTGGATCGGCAAACCCGTTGCTCCCGCCGCTGTCGCCAAATTCATGGACGCCCACCCCGAATTGGTCGGACAGATTTCCATTCCCGGAATCGCCGAGCCTTTCAAGACGACACGTGCGCAGGTCGAGGCCATCGCATCCGAATATCTGCTCGCTGTTCAGGAAGCCGGCAAAATTTATCGCTACATTGCCGCGGCGAAGGGCGAGAGTAATTTTATCACCGAGGTTTCCATGGATGAAACTGACGCGCCTCAAACCCCGCCGGAATTACTCGTCATCCTCGCGGCGATTGCCGCCGAAGGCATCCCCGCGCAAACCATCGCGCCCAAATTTACCGGCCGTTTCAACAAAGGCGTGGATTACGTCGGCAACCTTGCTCAATTCGAAAAAGAATTCAGCGAAGACCTTGCGGTCATCTCGCTCGCGGTGAAACATTACGGCCTGCCCGCGAACCTCAAACTCAGCGTTCATTCTGGCAGCGATAAATTTTCCATTTACCCCGCCATTCGCCGCAGCCTCGCGAAATTCAATGCCGGCCTGCACATCAAAACCGCCGGCACCACCTGGCTTGAAGAAATCATTGGCCTTGCCGAAGCGGGCGGCAGCGGACTGATTCTCGCCAAGGATATTTATGGCGAGGCGCTCGATCATCTCGACCAGCTTTGCGCGCCGTACGCCGCGGTGATTGATATTGATGAGAAGCGTCTGCCTCCCAAAGATGCCGTCAAAGGCTGGAGCGCGGAGCAATTCGTCGCCGCGTTGCGTCATGATCCAAAGAATCCTGAGTTCAATCCTCACGTCCGCCAACTGCTCCACGTCGGCTACAAAATTGCCGCCAAGCAAGGCCGCCGTTACCTCGACGCCCTCGAAGCCAACGAAGCTTCCGTGTCGCGCAACGTCACGCACAACCTTTACGAGCGCCATCTCAAGCCGTTGTTTGTGAATTGAACGCGGCTTCGTTCCGCCAATATCATCGGCCAATGAAAATTATAGCCCGCCAGTTGGCCGTGTCCCTTTTTTCGGTTGCACTTTGCGGCCTGGCCGCCTGCTCGTCCGTTCACCCGGCGGCACCGTCGCTCAGTTTTTCCAATTCGCCGGTGACTTATGACATTCGCACTTTTGGCGCCGTGGCGGATGGACAAACCCTTTGCACCGATGCCATCCGCCAAGCCATCGCGGCGGCGAATTCGCGGGGCGGCGGCACGATTTTTTTTCCCGCGGGCGTGTTCCTCACCGGTCCCATTCATTTGCAAAGTCACATCACGCTTTTTCTCGACTCGGGCTGCCTGCTGAAATTCAGCACCAATTTCGACGATTATTTGCCGATGGTTCCATCGCGCTGGGAAGGCATTGAAGTCACGAACTTTTCGCCGTTGATCTATGCGCAAAACGCTGAGGACATCGCCATTCGCGGGCGCGGCACGCTTGACGGTCAGGGTGAGGCGTGGTGGAAACACATGTCGCAGGTGCGCGCTTCGCGCAACGACGCTGAGCGCGACAAGTGGCAGCAGGAATTCGCGCACCTCAATCCGCATCCACTGGTCGCGGAAAATTATAAGACGCTGCAAATGGGTTTTATGCGCCCGCCATTTTTCCAACCATATAATTGCACGAATGTTTTGGTTGAAGGCGTCACGCTTATCAATTCGCCCTTCTGGACGGTCACGCCGCTCTATTGCGAAAATGTCACGGTTGAGGCTGTGATTATTCACAATCCCGTTTCGCCGAACACGGACGGCATCAATCCCGATTCCTGCCAGAACGTCCACATCTCGAATTGCCACATCAGCGTTGGCGATAATTGCATCGCGATCAAATCCGGGCGCGATGCCGATGGTCGCCGCGTCGGCCGTCCCGCCGAGGATTACACCATTAGCAACTGCACGATGGCGGATGGCCACGGCGGTCTAGTCATCGGCAGCGAAATGTCCGGCGGCGTGAAGAACATCACGATCGCGAATTGCATTTTCGACGGCACAGACCGGGGCATCCGCATCACGTCCGCGCGCGGCCGCGGCGGGGTGGTGGAAGATGTGCGCATCAATAATATTGTCATGCGCAACATTCACAATGAGGCGGTCATCATCACTACTTTTTATGAAAGCAGCGACGTCGAACCCTTCAGCGAGCGCACGCCGGTTTTTCGAAATATCCGTCTGAGCGGTTTGACTGGCGACGCCAAGATCGCCGGTGACTTAAGCGGTCTCGATGAAATGCCGCTCGATGGAATTTCGTTCAGCGATGTCAAACTGGACACAACGACAGGCTTGACCATCAAGGACGCGCGCAACATCAGCCTGCACAACGTCATCATCAATACCACCAAAGGCTCGCCCATCGTCACCGACCGAGTCACAAACCTTGAGTTGGACTCCGTCAGCACCACGCAGACGAATGGCGCGCCCCTGATCGTGGTCGGCGATGCCAAAAATGTTTTCGTGCATGGTTGCTCCATGCCGCTGGGCACGGCGAAGCCGGTGTTGATGCTCGGAGGCACGGCCACCGATGTGCTGATCGAAGGGAACCACTTTGGCAATGACCAGCCCGACGTGAAAAAAGACGACACCCGATAACGTCCTATTTATGAAATTTATTCACGAAGATTTTCTATTGCAGACCGCAACCGCGCGCCGCATTTATCGCCAATTCGCCGCCCCCGAACCCATCTTCGATTATCATTGCCATCTCTCGCCGCACGACATCGCGAACAATCGCCAATTCAACAACCTCTTTGAAATCTGGCTCGAAGGCGATCATTACAAATGGCGCGCCATGCGCACCAACGGCGTGAGCGAACGCTATTGCACCGGCAAGACCGAACCGTTTGAAAAATTTCGCGCGTGGGCCGCGACCGTTCCCCACACACTGCGCAATCCACTATATCATTGGACGCATCTCGAGTTGAAGCGCTATTTCGGCATCAACGAATTGCTCGACGAAGCCAGTGCCCGCCATATCTGGCAACGCGCCAACGAACAACTCGCCACTCCGGAATTGACGACGCAGGGCATCCTGAAAAAATTTCGCGTCAATGCGCTTTGCACGACCGATTGCCCCACGGACGATCTCAAGCCGCACCAGGCCATCGCCACCTCGAATCTCGCCACGCGTGTGCTGCCAGCGTTTCGTCCCGACAAGGCGCTCGCGGTGAATCAACCGGAAGCGTTCAAGTCGTGGATCGCGAAACTCGAAAAATCCAGCGATATGGACATCGGCAGTTTCGGCGATTTCCTGCGTGCGCTTCGCTCACGCCACGATTTCTTTCACGCACAAGGCTGCCGTCTTTCCGACCACGGCATGAACCATTGCTTCGCAGATTTTTGTTCGGAGAAAGTTGCCGCCGCGATTTTTGCAAAAGGCCATCGCGGCAAGCCCGTCACCTGCGCCGAGCATTCCCAATTCGCCAGTTTCATGATGCTGTTTTTCGGTCAGCTCGACGCCGAACGCGGCTGGACCAAGCAGCTCCACCTGGGCGCGTTGCGTAACACCAACGCCCGCCTGCTCCATGAACTCGGCCCCGACACGGGCTTCGACAGCATCGGTGATTTTCCACAAACGGCGGCGCTCGGCGCGTACCTCAATCGTCTCGAAAAGGAAAAAGCGCTGCCCAAAACCATCATCTACAATGTGAATCCCTCGGACAATTACGCCTTCGCGACGATGATCGGAAATTTCCAGGACGGTGTGACGCCGGGCAAGATTCAGTTCGGTTCCGGCTGGTGGTTTCTCGACCAAAAGGAAGGCATGGAATGGCAGATCAACGCGCTCTCGAACCTCGGCCTGCTCTCGCGCTTCGTGGGCATGGTGACGGACTCGCGTTCGTTCATGTCCTATCCGCGCCACGAATATTTCCGCCGCGTGCTGTGCAACCTGATTGGCCGCGACGTCGAAAACGGCGAACTTCCCGGCGACGATGCGCTGATTGGCTCAATGATCCGTAATATCTGTTACTCGAATGCCGAGCGTTATCTCGCCCTGCCCGGCCGATCAACGGCAAGCCTCGCCGCAAAGGCAAGGAAGTTCCAACGGCAGTGTGATTAAATGGCGATGCGATTTTGCATGCCCGCGGTGAAAGGTTGTGGTATTAGTTCCACACTATGTCGCAGCCATTCAAAATCACTTCGCGAATCAAGCTCAAGGACCTTAATACTGCCTATCACGCCGGTCTCGACAAGGAAGCCACGCGCGCCAAGACCGACAAGCTTTGCCAGCGCATCGGCGACCTTCAGCAACTGCTCTACGGAAATCATACCCATTCGATCATCCTGCTTTTTCAAGGCATGGACACCAGCGGCAAGGACGGTGCGGGAAAACGCGTGCTGCAACACGTCGTTCCCTCAGGCGTCGAGACGACCAATTTCAAGTCGCCATCCTCCGAGGATCTCGCGCATGATTATTTATGGCGTGTTCACAAAGCCACGCCCCATTACGGCAACATTGGCGTGTTTAACCGTTCCCATTATGAAGACGTGCTCATCGTGCGCGTCCTGAAACTCCAACCGAAGGAAGTCTGGTCCGCGCGTTACGAACAGATCAACGCCTTTGAAAAAATGCTCAGCCAGAACAACACGATCCTGTTGAAATTTTTTCTTCATATCAGCAAGGCCGAGCAGGCGAAACGTCTCAAAGCGCGCATTGATGATCCGTCAAAAAATTGGAAACTGGAGATGAACGATTTGAAGATGCGCGCCTATTGGAAGGACTATCAGCAGGCGTACGAGGACGCGATCAACAAATGCAGCACGGATTATGCGCCGTGGCACGTCGTCCCTGCCGACCACAAGTGGTATCGCGATTATGTGGTCGCCGAGACGATGGCGAAGGCGTTGGAGAAATTGAAAATGTCCTGGCCAAAACCCAAAATGGATTTGTCCAAGCTGAAGATTTCCTGATTACGAGTGGGTGCGGCGCTTGACCTTCAACTGCGCCACGGAATGAGCGAGCGCCGCTTGCGCCATGGCTGCATCTTCTTCGTTCAATTTTTCGCTCAGGCGCGTCTCGGCGCGGCGGCGGGCTTCTTCGGCTTTCGCCTCGTCAATGTTCTCCGCCTTGATCGCCATGTCCGTCATCACCGCGACGTGATCGCCGGTGATCTCGACAAAACCTTCGCCGACCGCCAGATGAAAATCGCGTCCGTCACGCCGCACGATGATTTCACCCGCCACGATTTGCGTCATCAGCGGAACGTGCATCGGGTAGATGCCCATTTCGCCTTCGGAACCTGGGAGCGTGACCATTTCCACGTCGTTCGATTCCGGTTTGCCGTCCGCGCCCGCCGCCGGGAAGGTGCGGCCTTCGGGCGTGACAATTTCAAGTTTTAGCGTGTTGGCCATTATGTCAATTACAGTTGAGGAATCGCTTGGCTCTGCCGTTCATCCGTCCGATCAAGCTTCCTTGATTTCGCCGATGCCGCCCTTCATGTAGAAATTACCTTCAGGCACGTCGTCGTGTTTGCCTTCGAGGATTTCCTTGAAGCTCTTGACCGTCTCGGCCACCGGCACCTGCTTGCCTTCGCGGCCCGTGAAGACCTGCGCGACGGTAAACGGCTGGCTGAGGAAGCGCTGGATTTTGCGCGCGCGGAACACGGTCAATTTATCTTCCGGCGACAATTCATCCATGCCTAAAATCGCGATGATGTCCTGCAAGTCTTTGTAACGCTGAAGAACGCGCTGCACGCCGCGGGCGACGTCGTAATGTTCCTGGCCGACGATTTCCGGCGTCAAGGCGCGGGAATTCGAGGCGAGCGGATCCACCGCGGGGAAGATGCCCAACTCGGCGATTGAACGCTCGAGCACGATGGTCGCGTCCAAGTGCGCGAAGGTCGTGGCCGGCGCAGGGTCAGTCAAGTCGTCCGCCGGCACATACACAGCCTGGAAGGAAGTGATCGAACCTTTTTTGGTCGAGGTGATGCGTTCCTGGAGGTCACCCATTTCGGCGGCCAGCGTGGGCTGGTAACCGACGGCGCTCGGCGTGCGGCCCAGCAGCGCGGACACTTCGGAACCCGCCTGCGAGAAGCGGAAAATATTATCAACGAACAGGAGCACGTCCTGATTTTTTTCGTCACGGAAATATTCCGTCACGGCCAGCGCGGAAAGCGCCACGCGCAGACGCGCGCCCGGTGGTTCGTTCATCTGGCCGTACACAAGGCCGATTTTCGAGCCTTGCTCAATCAATGGCAAACCGTTTTCACCCTTGATGGGATGGCCCTTGGCATCTTTCTTGACCTTGATGACGTCGGCCTCGATCATTTCGTTATAAAGATCGTTGCCTTCGCGTGTGCGTTCACCGACACCCGCGAACATGGAAACGCCACCGTGTAATTTCGCGATGTTGTTGATCAGTTCCATGATGACGACGGTCTTGCCGACACCGGCGCCACCGAACGCGCCGACTTTGCCACCCTTCAAGAACGGGCAGATCAGGTCAATGACCTTGATGCCCGTGGTGAGCACCTGCGGCGAAGTGGATTGGTCGGTCAACGCGGGCGGCGGACGATGAATGGGCAGATACTTGTCGGCCGTCACGGGGCCTTGTTCATCCACCGGATCACCGGTCACGTTGAACACGCGGCCCATCACGCCTTCGCCCACGGGCATGGAAATTGGCGCGCCGGAATCGGAGACTTCGATGCCGCGCTTGAGGCCTTCGGTCGAAGACATGGCGACGGTGCGGACCCAGTTGTCGCCAAGATGCTGCTGCACTTCGAGCGTCAGCTTCGTGGGGTGGCCCTGCACGGTGTATTCCACTGTCAAGGCGCTATAAATGCCGGGCAGCTTGTCGGAGAATTCCACGTCCACAACGGGACCGATAATTTGAACGATTTTGCCTTTATTCATGTGATCTGAGGTTAATTCATCGCCATCGCGGCGCTGGTGATTTCCAAAAGTTCTTTCGTGATGTTGGCCTGGCGCAGTTTGTTGTACTCAAGTGTCAGGTCCTTCAGGATCTGCTTGGCGTTGTCGGTGGCATTCTTCATCGCGACCATGCGGGAGCTGTGCTCGCTCGCTTTGGCTTCCAGCAAAATCTGGTAAACGCGATAATTCAAATAGTGCGGCAGCAGCGCATCCAAAACCTGCTGCGCATTCGGCTCGAACAAAAATTCGGTCGTGCCCTTCGCCAATTTTTCCTCGTCATGCGCCGTCTTGCCGACCGCTTTGACCTCGGTCACCGGCAGGAACGGAACCACTTCCGGCTTTTGATTGAGCGTCGAAATAAAATTCGTATAAAGGATGTCCACTTGGTCCACCTTGCCGCTGAGGAACAAATCGCGTGCGAATTTCGCAATCGCCCGCGCTTCGGCAAAGGTCGGCGCGTCTTTGTAAGTGAACTCGGCGGCGAGATCGCGCTTGGTGCGGGCAATAAATTGCGAAGCTTTGCGCCCGGCCGTCACGAACACGGTGACGTTGCGATCAAACTTCGAGGCTTCGCGCATCAAATTGCTGTTAAGGCCGCCGCACAAACCTTTGTCCGTGCTCACGACGATGATCGCGCGTTTCTTGACCTCGCGCTTGTCCATGAGCGGATTGCTGAAATCACCGCCGCTGCCCGCGACTTCACCGAGCACGTGATTCATCAACTGCGCGTACGGACGGCCCGCGATCGCGGCCATCTGCGCCTTGCGCATCTTGGACGCCGCCACCATCTGCATCGCCTTGGTGATCTGCGCTGTGTTCTTGACCGACTTGATGCGTCGGCGTATGTCGCGTGTGCTCGGCATGGTCAGTTATTGTTTTTCGTGAACCAGCGTAACTTGAGGTCGCAAATTGCGACCTCAAGATTGCAAGAAACTGCATCGCAATCGTTAATGTCGGCTACTGATTCAATGAACATATCAATTCTCTTAATCCCGGAGACTTATTTATAAGTCTGCTTAAAATCGGTAACGGCTGATTTCAGTTCACCAGCCAGCGCATCCGAAATGGCTTTTTCCTTCGAGATTTTGCCCATCAAATCGGCTTTGCGGCTCGTGAGATATTCCGTGAGTTTCTTTTGGAAATCCTTGAGCTTATCCACGGCGACGTCGTCCATAAAACCGTTTTGAACGGTCCAGAGAATTGCGGCCTGCACTTCAACCGGGATCGGGTTGTATTGCGGCTGTTTGAAAACTTCCACGATGCGTTTGCCGCGCTCGAGTTGCGCCTGGGTTTTTGCGTCGAGGTCGGAACCGAACTGCGCGAACGCCGCCAATTCACGGAACTGTGCGAGATCGCCTTTGATACGCCCAGCGACTTGTTTCATCGCCTTGATTTGCGCGGCAGAACCGACGCGCGACACCGACAGACCGACCGAAATCGCGGGACGAATACCTTGATAGAACAAATCCGTTTCCAGATAAATCTGGCCGTCCGTGATCGAAATGACGTTCGTCGGAATGTAAGCCGAGACGTCGCCCGCTTGCGTCTCGATGATCGGCAGTGCGGTCAACGAACCGTTGCCATACTTTTCACTCACGCGCGCCGAGCGTTCGAGCAAACGGCTGTGCAAATAGAACACGTCACCGGGATACGCTTCACGGCCCGAAGGACGCTTCAACACGAGCGACACCTGGCGATATGCCACGGCGTGCTTGGAAAGATCATCAAAAATAATCAAGGCATCCATGCCGTTATCCATGAACCATTCGCCCATCGCCGCGCCGGCGAACGGAGCAAGATACTGGTTGGTCGCGGAATCGGAAGCGGCGGCCACCACGACGATCGAGTAAGGCATCGCACCGGATTCTTCGAGGACGTTGATAACGCGTGCGACATTCGATTGCTTTTGGCCGACTGCCACGTAGATGCTGTAGATGGGACGGAAATCCTTGTCGCCCGAGCCTTCGTTCGCCTTGTTGATGCGGGCCTGATTGATCATCGTGTCCACGCCGATGGTCGTCTTGCCGGTCGAACGATCACCGATGATCAATTCGCGCTGGCCGCGGCCAATGGGAATCATCGCGTCCACCGCCATGATGCCGGTTTGCAACGGCTGGCTAACGGAACGGCGTTTGATGATGCCGGGCGCAATTTTTTCGACGGGATAATTGGCCTCGGCTTTGATCGGGCCTTTGCCGTCAATCGGCTGGCCGAGTGAGTTCACCACGCGCCCGAGCAACCCCTTGCCGACGGGCACCTGAAGCAGTTTGCCTGTGGTGCGCACTTCCTGGCCTTCGGTGATGGAAGTATAATCACCGAGAATGATGGCGCCGACTTCGTTTTCTTCCAGGTTCAGCGCGAGACCGACCACGCCGTTGCCGAAGTCCAACATTTCATTGAGCATGGCGTCGGTCAGACCTTCGATCTTCGCCACGCCGTCGCCGATTTCGCGGACGATGCCGACATTCTGGCGCGACACCGAAGTTTTGATGCCGGAGATTTGCGCTTCAATTTCTTGCAGTAAGTTACTCATAAATTAATCAGTCGGGTTAAAATGCCTCGCGCAGGTTTTCCAAACGCGCACGGACGCTTCCATCATAAACATCACTGCCCACCTGGATGCGCAGGCCGCCGAGCAACGCGGGATTTTGGGCAAATGAAATATCTAAGCCCGCGCCATATTTCTTGCTGAGATCGGACTTCACCGCCGTTTGCTGGTCGGGCGAAAGCACCGTGGCGCTCTCCACCTTCGCGGTGCGGCGTGCGATGTCGAGTTTTACCAGTCGCTGCAAATGCGTGAGGATGGACACGTAACCGCGCGGCTTCTGCGCGATGACCAGTTGCACCGCCTGGCGAACACGATTTTCGTCGAGCAATCCATTGGCCGTGCAACTGTGGAACAGTTGCTTGGCGTCGCGCCGGGCTTGTTTGGAGATTTTCATTTATCCAGAATCACGCGGCCAGTTGCCGGCTGGTTTCGTCAGCAAGACGTTTCTGGTCGTCCGGCGTAAGCACTTTGCCGGTGACTTTGCTGGTCGTATCCACCACCAGACGTCCGACTTCACGGCGCAAATCGCCGAGCATGCGGACGCGTTCCTGTTCGGCGGCTTCGCGGGCCTTCGCAATGATCTGCGCGGCTTCGGCGATGGCCTTTTGCGTTTCCTGCTCCTGCACGCGGGCGGCGGCGGCGCGAGCTTCTTCAATCAATTTATTGGCTTGGACATTCGCCTGATTCAAAACTTCCTGGCGCGAGGCTTCGGTGCGGGCCAATTCGGATTTGATCTTGTCGGCATTCGCCAAACCATCGGCAATGCGCTGGCGGCGTTCCGCTAAAATTTTCAAAACCGGGCGATACGCGAAAACGGCGAGCAACGCGGCCACAATGCAAAAGCTGACCGCCTGCGAAATCAAATGCGGCGTGTCAACGGCAAATGTCTTCCCGGTGGACCGTGCCGTTTCGGCCAGGTCGCTGGCCATATTTGCTAACATGACAAAGTGATTCATAGATCAACGCTTTAAAGTGGGTGCGAACCCAACCGGGCCCGCACCCATCAATTATCCACAGTAAACTCTTACTTCACGAGGAAGAGAGCATAGAACACGATGGCTTCAGCGAAGGCGATTGCGAGAATCGACTGCACCAGAATTGGTGTCGCAGCGCCGGGATTGCGTCCCACCGCTTCCGAAGCCTTCATGCCAATGAAACCCACGCCCAGCGCGCCACCGAGGGCGGCCAAACCGACGTGAAGATTTCCCGATACTTCTGCCAACATAGGCGTTAACATATATTTTCCTTTTTTGTTGCTCACCGGCTCCCGCGATTGAACACGGTCAAACCGGCGAAATCGTTTTAATGGTGGGCGTGATCGTGTCCCTCATCATGCGGCATGATCAACATCGTGAACACCGCCGTCAACAGCATGAACACCAGCGCCTGAATGACTCCGACCAGCAATTCCATGAAATAAAAGGGTATCGGCAGCAGCCAACCCAGGCCGGGTATGAGGTTGGACATCGTTTCCAGCATGTTTTCACCCGCGAAAATATTGCCGTAAAGACGAAAGCTTAGCGAAACTGGACGGAACAGGATTGAGAAGATTTCCAGGAACCCGACCGCGAAAAATACCACGATGAGCAGCGGCTTAAGCCAGCCTTGCGGATTGCCTTTGGGCGCGAAGAGATGTTTGAGGAAACCGATCGGACCGTTCGCGTGCAAAGCCCAGTAAATCCAGCAGGCGAAGAAAACCAGCGCCATTGCCATGGTCATATTAAGGTCCGCATTCGCACCACGAAACCAAGGAATGAAAACTTGCGTTCCATCCGATAGCGTTTCCTTCCAACCAACTGTTCCAAAAAACGGAATCAACCCGGCCCAATTTGAAAACAAAATGAAGATAAATATGGTGGCGAAAAACCAGAATGTTCTTTTAACCAGGTCCGAACCGATGATGCCTTCCAAAAAGTTATAGAGGCTTTCAACCAACCATTCGCAAAAATTTTGCAAGCCCGACGGTACCGCTTGAATATTGCGCGTGGCCATTTGCGCGAAAATAATCAGGCCCAGCGCCACAATCCACGTCACCACCATCGAATTGGTAATCGGGAAACCGGCGACGCGGGCAATCTCAGTCGCCGTCGGAGAGACGCCCTTTTCGGCATGGCTCTCGGCAACTTTTTCAGCCGTCTGGGCGCTGACCGCACTGCGCCCCATCAAGGGAGCGAAGGCCAGCATGAGTATTAGGATTACTTTTACGAACTTCATCACAATCAAAATTCCCGTCGGTTTCGAGGGACACCTATCGCCGTTAATTCGATATTGCGCCTGAAAGCGGGGGGAAAGTTGCCTCATCGTGAAAAATTTCACAAGCGTTTTTTTCAGAAAACTTGAGGGCGAGGTTCAGAGTTAAATCCCGCCTTAAAAAATGGTTAATAAATGGGGCTCGTCCCGCCGGGTTAACAACTTGAATTTCAGCGGTTCGCGCCCGTCCGACGCATCTTGCAAGGCAGACCAGATTACGAGCTTGGCGAGAGATATTCCGCCACGTCGGTACGATAGGCTTTCAATGCGGGCACAATTCCTGCCAATGCGCCGAGCGTAATCAACGCCACCGGAGCCCAAAACATTACCTGATTAAATTTCATCGGCTCAATTACAACACCGGTTTGAGCACGAATAATATGCGCGGCCACAATCATGATAATGGCATAAAATAAAAACGCGATTGCCATGCCAAGCGCAGAAATACTCGCCGCTTCGAGCAGAATCGCGCCGAAGATGGTTCGACGCCTTGCGCCGAGCGCGCGCAGAATGGCAATTTCACGACGCCGCTCGTTCATTGAATTATAAATGCTCGCGAGAATCGAAGCACTTGTCACCAATGCCACGAGATACGAAACCAATTCCAACACGCTATCCACCCAGCCGATTTTGTTGAATAATTCCACCATCACCTGCCCGATCGGCCACGCGAATGTCAGCCGCTTGCCTTCCTTGTTGTACATCGTGTTGAGCCGGAAACCCGCGGCAGCCGCGCCTTCCTTCAACTTCACCAGCACAGCGCTGACTTCGGTCACATTGTCAGGATTATGGCCGGTCATTCGCTGGATGCCTTCAAGCGGAATCCAGATGACGCGATCGGCCGGCGTGTTCGACGGCATCAAAATCCCGACGACCACATAGGTCTCCGAGTGCTGGTCTTTCTCATTATAGATCAAACCGTGATACGGATGAAAAACATCGCCGCGATTGAGATTCATTTTTTGCGCGACGAAACTGCCCACGACGGCTTCGCGCAAGGTGGGATCAAAAATCCGGCCGCCGGGTTGGAATTCGTAGTGGCGCCCGGGAGCATATTCCGCGCGCTCGAATAATTCCGGCAGCGTGCCGACGAGCCGGTAGCCGTGATAATTATCTCCCACCGCAATCGGCACGGCGAGATCCACGTTCGGATTATTTTTGATTTCCTGGTAATCGCTCCACTCGATATTTCCCGGCGAAGCTTCAAGATGAAATATGGCGTTCAACACCAACTGCAACTTCGCCCCACGCGCGCCCAGCACGGCGTCGAACCCGCCATTTACGCCCGTAAATACCGCACTGGATTGCGTCTTCACCGCCCACACAGACATCAGCAATCCCCCGCCGAGTGCGATGGACAGCGCGGTCACGATAGTCGAGAGCGCGTGCTGTCGCAGACTGCGAAATACTACCAACCACAGCGTCACGTCCGCACCTCTGGCGCGGTGGCGCGGTTTATTTTTGCGAGTGAATGGACGTGTTCAAATTTGGCGAGCACTTCGCGGTCATGGCTCACAATCAATAAGGCCGCGCCATTTTCCGCGCATGCTTCGCGGATCAACGCCAAGGCTTCGCCGGCATTTTTGTGATCGAGGTTGCCGGTAGGTTCATCCGCGAGGACAAGTCTGGGATGATTCGCCAGCGCGCGCGCCACCGCAACGCGTTGCTGCTGGCCAGTGGAAAGTTGCCGGGGATAATGTCGCAGCCGCTGGCCCAAGCCAACGCGTTCAAGCAAGTGCTGGGCAAATTCGCGATCTACTCCCGGGCCGAACGACATGCCAAGCAAAACATTTTCGAGACAGGTGTAGCCTTGCAAGAGATTGAACGTCTGGAAAATATAACCGACCGTAGTCGCCCGCAGGCGATCGCGCGCGGGTTCACTCAAAGCCGACATTTCTCGTCCGGCAAGCAGGATTGAACCCGAGTCCGGCTTGAGGATTCCCGCGATGAGATGAAGAAAGGTGGTTTTCCCCGAACCGCTTTCGCCGCTCAAGGCACATTGCGCCTTTTCGGCGAGGTCGAAGGATTCAATGTCCACAACCGTATGAATTTCGCCGTCCGGGGAACAAAACGATTTTTTGAGCTGTCTTATCTCTAGCAGCGGCATAATAACCACGATTATGACGACGGAAGTGGTTCCATCGTTCCAATCGCGTCACAGTTAAAAACAAATTATCGAGGGTGAATAGAATATTCGCATTCGCGCAAATTATAAGTGGCGCTTCTTGCAAAAGCAGCGTGGATATGCTTGAATCGGAGTGTTCCACGCGGTGATGCATCTGTGCCGCACCATGCGAGAACCGTGTGAGAGTAACTATAGTCAGATTGAGAGTGAATTCGTGAGTTGCAGGCGTTTATCAGGTGGCTCGGTCGTTTTAGTCCTTCTCTTTTGGGCTGCAACCGCCTTTCCCGCCCAATTAACCAACGCCATCTGGCAATCTATGGACCGCGCGCCGAATGTTGCTGCGGCCTCTTCCCCTTGGATTCACCCGCAAGTATTTCACAGTTTCAATCTCAACCATGCCGCGTTGCGCGCGCTGCTCAATCGCGTGCCGATGGAATTTTCCAGCAATGCCGCGCCTTCGGAAATATCTCTGCCAATGCCGGACGGTTCGCTCGCCCGGTTCCACATTTTTGAATCGCCGGTGATGGCGTCCGAACTCGCCGCCAAGTTTCCCGCGCTTAAAACCTATCGCGGTCAGGGCATTGACGATCCGCTGGCCACGGTGCGATTCGATTACACTCCCGCTGGATTTCACGCGCAGATTTTATCGCCAAACGGCGCGGTGTATCTGGATCCGCTGGAGAAGGGCGAGACGAATTTCTACGCCTGTTATTACAAGCACGATTATCATCGGACCGCGGATGATTTTCATTGCCTCGCCGAATCGCCGAATTCGCCGCTCGCGCTGAATAAGCCTACGCCGCTTGGTTTGGCTTACGGCGATAACATGCTGCGCACTTACCGGCTCGCCTGCGCCGCGACGGCGGAATACGTCGCATTTCAAAGCGCGCCAGACCCGCCGAATGTGCCCGCCGGCATGGCCGCAATCGTGACGGCGATCAATCGCGTAGATGGCATTTACGAAACGGAAGTGGCGATTCACATGGTGCTCGTCGCCAGCAATGACGCCATTATTTACACCGACACCACAAACGAGCCTTACAGCAATGCCGACGGCAATGCCATGCTTTCCCAAAATCAGGCGAACCTCGACAATGTCATCGGCGATGCCAATTACGACATCGGCCACGTTTTCAGCACGGGCGGCGGCGGCATCGCGGGATTGGGCGTCGTTTGCCAAAGCGGAATGAAAGCCCAAGGCGTGACGGGTTTGCCGATGCCCATTGGCGATGCTTTTTATGTAGATTATGTCTCGCATGAAATCGGCCACGAGTTTGGCGCGCATCATCCGTTCAATGGCGTGCAGGGAAATTGTGCCGGCACGCAGCGCAATCCGGCGACGGCTTACGAACCCGGCAGCGGCTCGACGATCATGGCCTACGCGGGAATTTGCGCCGGGGACGATTTGCAGAAACACAGCGACCCGTATTTTCACTCGGTCAACCTCGCCGAAATCATCACTTACACGACTCAAGGCGCGGGCAGCAGTTGTCCGGTCCTGACACCAACTGGACGCACCGGCCCCAACGTGGATGCCGGCTCCAACTTCACCATTCCCGTCGGCACACCGTTCACGCTCACCGCGACGGGCAGCGATGCCAATACCAACCTGCTCACCTATTGCTGGGAGGAACGCGATCTCGGCCCCGCGCAAACGCTTCAACAAGCCGACAATGGCAGCAGCCCGCTCTTCCGCTCATTTCTGCCCACGCAAAATCCTTCGCGCACTTTTCCGCAAATTGGCGACATCCTCAGCGGCACGCAAACGCCCGGCGAACAACTTCCGCAGCTTGCCCGCACGATGAATTTCCGCGTCACCGCGCGCGATAACCAACCCGGCGGCGGCGCAATCAGCACAGCGGACACGCAGGTGTTTGTTGATCCCGGCGCGGGGCCTTTCACCATCATTGCGCCCGCCGCAGGTGCGACATGGTTCGAGACGCAGACGGTGATGTGGGACGTCGCGGGCACGACGGACACGAACGTGAACACGATGTTCGTGAATATTTTATTGTCCACCAACGGCGGAACGAATTTCCCGATCGTGCTCGCCGCGAACGCACCCAACACCGGCAGCGCCGATGTCACCTTGCCGGTCATCGCCACTTCGCAAGCGCGCATCCGGGTCGAGGCTGTGGGAAATATTTTCTTCGCCATCTCACCCGAAGATTTCAACCTCACGACCGAAACAAATCCGCCGCCCGCGCTCGCGCCCATCGCGGACGTCACAATCCATCTCGGCGCCACTTTGATCATCACGAATCAAGTGGCCGATTCGGTCGTGCCTCCACACACACTGGCTTTTAGCCTGGATACCAATTCCCCGCCAACCGCGGAAATCAATCCAACCACCGGCATCCTCACGTGGACGCCTGACACCAACTATCTCGACACCACAAATGCCTTCACCGTGGATGTCAGCGACAATACTGACCCGCTATTGAACGACTCGCAATCATTCAACGTCACCGTCGTACCCGCGCCGACAATTCAATCCATCAGCCTCGAGGACACAAACGTGGTGCTGACGTGGAGTTCCATTCCCGGCGATAATTACCTCGTGCAATACACGACGAATTTAGCGCCGGTGAATTGGCTGGATGCCGGCCCCTCAGTGACCGCGAATCACTTCGTCGCGACCAACGCCGCCGCCATCAACGCGGCGATGGCGAGCTTCTATCGCATCCGGCTAGTGCCCTGACGCCGCGCGAATATTCTTATCGTCCGCAACAGTTCTTATACTTCTTCCCGCTGCCGCAAGGACAAGGATCGTTTCGTCCAACCTTCGGTCCCGAACGCACTGGCTTGGCTTTTTCGACCGCCGCATTCGCTTCACTGACCACGTCGCTGGCGTTGCCTTTGGCCGCCGGAGCATCGCCGCCAAACGCGCTCGAAGATTGATGCAAGGTTCTTTGCGGAGCGTTCTTCAAAAAATTCTCGAACGCCATCAGGCTCGATGCGCTGCGGAAAATGCCGTGACAGATTTCCGTTTTGATGTTGATCATCAATTCCTCGAAAATCTTGAAAGCCTCCGCCTTGTATTCGATCAGCGGATCGCGCTGGCCGTGGGCGCGCAGGCCGATGCTGTAACGCAAGCTGTCCATCTCGTAAAGATGCTCCTGCCACAACCGGTCAATCGCCGTCAAAATCGTGTAACGCTCGACCGACTTGATCGCCTCGGGATTCTCGAAACTGATCTTCAACTCGTACGCCTTGCGCACGCTGTCGGAAATAAAATTGCACGCCCCAAATTGCGCCGGGCTCAAGCCATCGAACACCGATCCGGGCACGGGCGTTTCCTGGTTGTCATGCGCCGCTTTGACGATTTCCTCCTCCGGCATGCCGAGCGGGAAATTCAAATTCACCCAATCCGACAACGAGCGCAAACGCCATTCAGCCGTGTCCTGCGTGTTCGAGGTGAACTGCTCGATCTTCTGGATGACCACCTCTTCCATGATGTCCATGAGGCGGTCGCGGACATCCGGCGAATTGATGATTTCATTGCGGAAGCCGTAGATGACTTCGCGCTGCTTGTTCATCACGTCGTCATATTCCAACGTGCGTTTGCGGATCTGGAAATTGTGTTCTTCAACGCGTTTTTGCGCCTGCTCGATCGAACGATTCAGCCACGGATGTTCCAACTCCTGGTTCTCCTCGAGGCCCATGCGCTCCATCACTTTTACAATGCGGTCGGAACCGAACAAGCGCATCAAATCGTCTTCCAGCGAAATGAAAAAATGCGTCGAACCCGGATCGCCCTGGCGCGCGCAACGTCCGCGCAACTGCCGGTCAATGCGGCGGGATTCATGCCGCTCCGTGCCGATGACGTGCAAACCGCCAAGCTCGGAAACCCCCTGCCCCAGTTTAATATCCGTGCCGCGGCCCGCCATGTTCGTCGCGATGGTGACCGCGCCTAATTGGCCGGCACGCTGGACGATCTCCGCTTCCTGCTGGTGGAATTTCGCGTTCAACACCGAATGCACGATGCCCGCCTTCTTCAACAGGCGGGAAAGAAATTCGCTGACCTCAACCGAAATCGTGCCTACCAGAATCGGACGGCCCTGCTGATGGATGGTCTGGATTTCCTTGAGCGCCGCTTCGAATTTTTCGCGCTTGGTCTTATAGACGGAATCGTTTTTGTCTTTGCGCGCGACCACCCGATTGGTCGGGATGACGGCCACGCCCAATTTATAAATGTCGAGAAATTCGCCCGCCTCGGTTTCCGCCGTGCCGGTCATGCCTGCGAGTTTGCGATAGAGGCGGAAATAATTCTGGATCGTGATCGTCGCGAGCGTTTGCGTTTCGCGTTCGATCTCCACGCCTTCCTTCGCTTCGACGGCTTGATGCAACCCATCGCTCCAGCGGCGGCCCGTCATCAAGCGGCCCGTGTTTTCATCCACGATGATGACTTTGTTATCCTGGACTACATACTGCACGTCCTTGATGTAAAGACTGTAGGCCTTGAGCAACTGCGCGATGGAATGGATGCGCTGCGCCTTGGCCTCAAACTCGGATTGCAGCTTGGCCTTCGCTTCCAGCCGCTTGCGCGGGTCGGTTTCGACGCCCGTATCCACTTCATGCAACGCCGTGCCGAGGTCGGGCAGCATGAAAGCGTCGGGATCTTTCGGACTGAGAAAATTGCGGCCCTTCTCGGTCAGGTCCGCCTCGTGGCTCTTCTCATCAATCGCGAAAAATAATTCTTCCTTCTCCGCGTAAAGTTCCTTCTTCGATTGATCGCCGTGCAACGACAACTCGGCATCCTGCATCAACCGCTGGTTCGAGGGCTCTTCCAGAATCTTCATCAACTCGAGCGACGTCGGCTGGCCGAGTTTAACGCGATAAAGCAACAAACCGATTTGCCGTTCGAGATTTTCCGAACTCGACTTGTCATTCGCGCGCAACTTAACCAGCAGTTCTTCCGCTTCCTTGAGGAAACGCCCGCAAAGCTTTTGCTGCGCAAACACCACCGATTCCACCACCGGCTTGAATTCGCCGTATTGATTGTTCACCTGCACCACGGCCGGCCCGCTGATGATCAGCGGCGTGCGGGCTTCATCAATCAGGATCGAATCCACTTCGTCAACAATCGCGAAATAATGACCGCGCTGGACTTGGTCCTCCCGGCGCGTGGCCATGCCGTTATCGCGCAGATAATCGAAACCGAACTCCGCATTGGTTCCGTAAGTGATGTCGCAATTATATTGCTCGCGGCGGACGCTCGGCGACTGATCATGCACGATACAACCCACAGTCAGGCCGAGAAATTTATAAACCGCGCCCATCCATTCGCTATCGCGCGACGCCAGATAATCATTCACCGTCACGACATGCACGCCGCGGCCAGTAAGGGCATTCAGATAAACCGGCAGCGTGGCGACGAGGGTTTTGCCTTCGCCCGTGGCCATTTCGGCGATCTTGCCAGTGTGCAGGGAAACTCCGCCGACGAGCTGCACATCAAATGGAACCATCTCCCATCTGAGCGGCTGGCCTCGCACAATGACATCCCGCCCGCACATGCGGCGGCAGGCATTTTTGACGACCGCAAAAGCTTCGGGCAAAATTTCATCCACCGCCGCCGCCAGCTCTGTCGGATTATCAATCGCGGCGAGGCGCGCCTTCCAATCGGCGGTCTTTTGCCGCAAAGCATCCTCGGGAAGCTTCTGTAATTCCGCCTCGGCCTGGTTGATGCGCTCCACCATGGGACGCAGCTTCCGGATTTCCCGGTCATTCTTCGACCCGATGAACTTTTTGACAATATATCCGATCATGCAAAATCTTTAAAAAGAGTCATGGAAATTACGGCATCCATCCCCATGCGTCAAAGACTTTAAAATCACACTCAACGCACTGAACCAACGCCATCTCCTTTACTGCCATTTTGGCTACGCCGCATCATAGCCCAACGCGCCGGCTATTGCAAATGCAGCCATGAACCGGCTAACCGCAGGGGCGCATCTCAGTTTCTTGCAACCCGGAGGGTTGCCGGACCTTAGCCAAGGATAACATCCCCGAAACGGCATCCAAACAGAATATCCGTCCCGGCTGGGACGGCGGATCTCATCACAAATAGAATTTAAATGCGTTGAGGCCATGATTTTCCCGCGCCCAACCCGGCACCGGCCTCCGCCAATAATTTTTTCCTCCCATTAAGCGACCTTAAGCGGACTTATCCGAACTTATCCGAACTTATCCGAGCCAACGCGAACTTTTCCGGCCTTTTTGGCTCGCTTAACGTCGTTTGAAGAGCCGAGCCAAACCCGGCCGTTGGCGTTTTTTATCCACTTGCGGATTTGAACCCGCTGCCATCGTCCAACTCGCCTTAGAGCAAACCATTACCTCCATTTCAAAGAACCATCCCTACCATACCGCATCCCCAAGATACAGTCCACCCTTCCATAGGATACAAAAATAGAAATAACCTCCCCTCATCCACAAACTAAATCCCTCCACCAACGCCTCCGCCAACCGTATGCCCCCATTAAGGGGAGGGCGAGCGTACTCGCGAGCCGTAAAATGATCATCCACTCACGCCCCGCCCAGATTATCCACACCCTCCACCGCTTCTCATTAACCTCCAGATTCATCTAGGGGGTCGCCGCGTCCACCCTTCCAACCACACCATCCCGAGCGCAGCGAGGCCGCACCGTTCCCTGGAACCATCCTCCACGAACTTCACTTCAGGTTATCGCCCGATTATTGCGCCCCACCATTCCCCACTCGCACAGGCTTTCCCCCAGCCTACTCCTCCGCCGCCAGCGGCCCAAAAGGCAACCCCGTCTCCTCAAGAATTTCCCGAATCTGCGCCGAAAACCAATCCTCCGAGCGCTTCATGGAAATATCCTGTGGGGGCACCGGAAAATAATCTTCCCCCACGATGCCGTCCACCGAATCCGCCATCGGCAACTGAATGTCCGCGGGAAAATAATTGTCATCCACCTGAAAACATTTTTTGGGCGGCGGCGGCAATTTGCTCTTTGCATTCACGTCCGCGTCTTCGACTTCCACAAAACGAAAGTGCCCGCGGTCATTTACCGTGACCAGCTTCGCTTCCACCAGCCGCGTCATCAATCCCCTCGCCCAATCCGGCTTTTCACGAAATTTCCGGCGGCCACCGGCGCAACGGGAAATCTCCGCGAGCGGAACCGAAGTGCCCTTCCAGGATTTGAGGTAATCCAAAACTTCCAACTCATCCGCACTAAGAATCATACGACTTAAAACAACCTGCCTAATTTGAACGTGGCAATTTCGGAGCAGAAGAAATGCCATGAAGTCGAAAATGCAGAGGACACCTTTCCTCCCCGTAAATAAGTAGAAACTCTTCATCCGCGCCCGCCACGCAACGCGCGCGCTGTATATAAATGAGGCACGCGCGCCAGCGAACTGGCGGTTGCGAAGTTATGCCGCTGTCCCAACCGTCTGCGGTTTCGCGCGCAATTCCGACTGCACTTCCTTCACCAGTTTTTCCATCCGGCGGCCGTACTCGACGTAATTATTATACTGCACTTCCGGCGCGGCGGTGACGCTCTTGTCATGAAACACCACCGCCATGTGCGGCTCGATGGAAATGCCCGCATCATAACCATGCGCCAGCAAGTCCTTGATGATCTTGCGCACCTGCCCGTCGCCTTCGCCGGGAAATTTATAATCGCCGTCTTTTTTCGCGGGCGCCCAAACAGCGTCCTTCACATGCACATGAACAATGTGCTCGCGCACGTGCGAATAAAATTCCCACGCGTCCTGCTGCGACCACGGTTTCGGCTTCGTGCGATCCGCCGTGATCACGGGATTGCCCGTATCAAAAACCAATTTCAGCCCCGGCACATTCTCCAGCATCTTCAGCGTGAACGGCCAGCCCATGCCGCCATAGTTCGCGCAATTCTCATGCACCGGCTGGATGCCCGCATCGAGAAACAGTTTGGTGATCTCGCGCAAACGGCGAAAACGCTCCTCCTCCATTTGATCATCACCATCGCGCGGCGCAAAACTCATGATGCGCACCATCTTCGTGCCGAGCCGCTGCATGCGCGGAATCGCCCGGCGCGTTTCCGCCAATGACGATTCCCCCGGCTGATCAATTTTCTTCCCCCAGTTGCCAATCGCCGAACCAAACCCGCTGATGTGAACTCCCGTCTGCGCCAGTTTCTCGACGACTATATCAAACGCCGCCTCGGGAATATCATGAATATTCCCCGCCGGAAAACCGGGTGCCTCAACCATGCGCGCCTCGATATTTTTCCAGCCCAATTCCGTCGTCGCCTTGATTTGCGTATCAATCGCGGCGCCCGCTTCATCAGCAATGCCAGTTAGAAACATAAATTTGATCTATGGGAAAATGCGGGGAAATTCCAGGTAATCCCCATCCTTTAAAGTCACCGCCTTTGCGGCTGGCTCCAAACGATTGACATAATAACGCTTTTTTTTCACGTTGCCGTTCACGGAAGAACCAAGAATCACCGCTTTGTGACTAAAGTCATTAAAATTGCTTGAAATGTTCAAAGCTGTTTCCAGTGTCGTTCCATTTGTAAAATAGTAAATGCCGTTTCGCGATCCCATCGGCCCCCACATGCTCACCCGCACAAAGCCGGGCGCTGCGTGCCCCGAGACTATCGCCGGCTCTCCCGCAGTTTCAGCGCATGAACTCAACAAGCATGCAACGAACCCGAAGAGAATTGCGAAAATGATCTGGTTGCTTTTAGTCCCCGTCATTCGCTTCCTATCGGCTGAACGATTTCGCAAAATCTTCCGTGGAAACTTTCACCACTTTCTTTTTCGCCGTGGAACCTGCGATCAACTGCTTCAATTTTTTCTCGTAAGCCTTGCTGTCCATCGGCAATTCCACTGTCTTGCCCGTCAGCGACGAATATAACATCACATTCGCCAGTTCGACAGAATGAATTCCATCCGGCCCGGGCGCAATCAGCGGCGCGCCGTCCAGAATCGCATCCACAAAATTCTGCATCAGGGCCGCATGCGGCGCGGTGGCATTCTCAATCGGAATTTCCACATTCCACACTTCCGGTTTCAGAAATCCCACCTTGGACGATTTGCAAAACTCATCCATCGGAACTTCGTTGCGCGTGAAAAACAATTTGTCCTTTTCCAAAACAATCTTGCCGCGCGTGCCGGCGATTTCAAACCGGTTCGTTCCCGGCGCTTCCCCGGTGGACGTGATAAAAACGCCCGTCGCCCCGTTCGGATATTCAAAATACGCGGTGACATTGTCTTCAACCTCGATCTTGTGAAACCGCCCAAGCTGGCAAAACCCGCGCACCCGCGCCGGCATGCCACAAAGCCATTGCAGCACGTCGAGATTATGCAGGCATTGATTCAGCAGCACGCCCCCGCCCTCGCCCTTCCACGTCGCGCGCCACTCGCTGCTCGAATAATAGGCATCCGTGCGATACCAATCAGTGATGATCCAATTCACCCGCGTGATTTCCCCCAACTCACCGCTCTCGATTAACCGGCGAATCTTCGCGTAACGCGATTCCACGCGCAGTTGAAACATTCCCCCGAAAACCAGCCCCTTATTTTTCTGCTTTTGCTTTTGATACGTGGCGATCAACTTTTCCGCATCCGCCTTGTGCGCTGAAATCGGTTTTTCCACCATCGCATGCACGCCGTTTTCGAGCGCGCAAATCCCCAGGCTGGTATGCTGATAATGCGGCGTGGCGATGAGCACCGCATCCACCTCCCCCGAACGAATCAGTTCCTCACCATCAGCAAAAATTTTCAACGGCGCGTACTTCTCAAGCTTCTCCGGCGACGTCGAACAAACCGCCACCAGTTCGCACCGGCCGACTTTTCCCGCGCGCAAATAATCGGCGTGATGCCTGCCAATATTTCCCATGCCGATAATCCCAAGCCGCACTGTGTTCATGCAAAAAGATTACCGGCCTCACCAAATAATTCAAACCCGCAATTCCATCGTATCGCAACCTCAGTCACCTCGCACACCATCCGCGTCGTAACGCGACTTGCCGCTCCGCCGCCGAAGTCCCGCAGGGACGACAGATCTTAGCCCAGCAATTTATTGCTGGGTTGAACTCCCCTTCAATCCAAGTCCCGGAGGGACGAAAGAAATTCCCGTATGGAACCAACGCTAACCTACTCGTCCAACACTTCTCATTAACCCCCGACTTCAGTGGGGGGAAAATTCAATCGCCTGCGTCAGAAACGGTTTCCAACCGTTTCTCAAATTTAAATTTTGCCACCATGAAGACAAACGTAGGCGCATTCTTCAACCCCGTACACCTCAACGGGACATCGCCCTCGCGATGTCCCTGGCCCAGCAATGGCAGTGTCACTGCCTCGCTGGAGAACCTCCTCCTTTTCTTCAGTAGAGCAGCACCGTCGTCTTGCCGCGGAACTCCTCCAGGTTCAGCTTGCCCTTGCCGAAAGCATCAATGTCCGATTTCTTCGCGCGAATCGTCAGCACCGGCCCGCCCGACGAATGCCCGGAACTCGACGAACCCACCCACGCCGCCCCCGGCGGAACCGGTCCGCCATACCCGCCACCACTGACAGTCACAGTGCCAGTACTGCTGGTGCTCATGCCTCCACCTCCCACGCGTCCACCCTTTTGATCTTTATGAAATGCGAAGTGCGGAGCATTCCCCCCACTTTCCGTGGAGACAACCAGCGTCACCGTCTCATCCGATTTCAAGTTGCGGATATTGCTCGCGTTTTTTAAAGCCGACGTAAGCGCCTTTTTAAGATTCTCCACCTGCGCCGGATCAAATTCCGGCTTCGCATCTCCGGCGTTGGCCGCATCGGAAGGATCGCCGTAAAGTTCATGCTTGGTTTCGTCCCACGGCGAATTGGCGTGCTCCTTCGTCTCCGCGTCGTCCACTTTTTTCACTGGACCCGCCAGCGGAAAATTTACATTCAACATAAAAATCGCTCCGTAACCCTGGATCAACAGATTCTTTGGACTGTCGGAATTGCCGAAATTAAATATCTTGATGCCCATCGCCTGATGATCCTCATCTTCGTCCGCGTGCGCCAACGCCTTCTCCAAAATGCGGCCCATGATGCTCAAATCCTCCTGCCCCGCTTCGAGAACTTTCGGGTCCGCGTCGCTGGAACAAATGACCAATCCCCGTTCCGCACGATTTTCGCCTTTGGAAGCATACTGTAACCTGTTCAGCAGGGTTGCGGTGCGAAATTGTTCCTCCCTCGTCGCGTTCGCGTCCTGCGACGCCTGGGCCATAACCATGCGCTGTTGTTTTGCGGCAGCGCGAATCTGGTCCGCCGCCGCCGCTTCCGCCTGAGATGCCGTGGCATAATCCGTCCCCGCGAGGCCGGACGCGCTGCCTTCCGACGCGTCATGATTATAGGCCGCAGCCGGCTCGGCATTAACCGTAAGTGCCAGCGACAACGCCACCGCCACCACGCTTGAGTATAATTTAATTCTCATATTTCTTCTTGGTTTGATGATTATTCCGTTTTGTTTTCCGGCCGCGAATAGTTCGCCAGCGTGACGATTTGCTGTTGTGTCTGTTGAAACGTGTTCTGCGTCAGCACCGCAACCGTCTCAAGGTCCTTGTGCAACTGCGCGTAATCCGTCACTCGATCCACATTCACTTTTTCAATCGCCTCCAAAATCACTTTATTGTCCTGCGCCGCTTTTTCATCCGCTGCCTTTTTGTAACTCGCCAGTTGCTGCGCCATTTCAACCGATAACTCAGCCTTCAGCGACGCCCGCAGCTCCCGCGCCTGCGCCGCCCCCGGCGAAATCTCCCGGCCCACCGCAAATCCGATCGCCAGCATAAAACCCGCGGCCATTCCCCATTTCAACCACGGTGCCACCGCTCGCGCGCGCACCTTTGGCATCTCCACTTTGCCCAGGTCAAGCGTTTGGCGCGTGCGCTCCCAGCGCTGCACTTCCGCCCGGCATTGGCCGCATTGCTTGAGATGCCCCGCGAGCCGCGCGGCTTCCTCCGGTGAACTTTCGCCGTAAAGAAACTCCATCCATTCCTCGTTGCGCGGATGTTTCATATCGCGGGGACTTGCGGACTCGTTTTCGTTTTGCATACGGATTCTCTTTCGTTCAATAAACCGGTTAATATGTCGTTTAGTTGCGCAAGCGCCTCGGCCATGCGCGATTTCACGGTGCCTTCGGGAATTTCCAAAACCTCGCTGATCTCGCGGAATTTCAGCCCCTCGTAATGCCGCATGACCACCACGGTGCGATACGGCTCGGACAATTTCAGCAGCGCGCAACGCACCGCCTCGGCGCGCTCCTGTTCCACCAGCGCAAAATCCGGCGCGGGATTTGCCGCCACGAGAGTTTCGCTTTCGCTTTCCTCACCGCCGTCTTCGAGCAGCGATTCCCGGCGGCGGCCGACCTTGCGCAACTCGTCGTAGCACAAGTTCAGCGCGACCCGCCAAAGGAACGTCGCGAATTTTCCCGACGCCTGGTAATCCTTCCGCCCCGCGAACACCCGCGCGAACGCCTCCTGCGTCAAATCCTGTCCGCGATGCGTATCGCCGGTCATGCGCGCGCAAAGCGATTGGATCGGCTTCTCCCAGCGCCGCACCAGTTGGGCAAACGCCTGCGCGTCGTCGTCCATCTTGACGCGCCACATCGCCTGCTCGTCCGTGACGCCAAAAATCCCCGCGCTCAAAAATGTTCCCGCCATGCTGGTTTCCACTTCGCGTTTCCCACCCGTCACAAGGTTTAACGCCATCAGGGTAGATTTAGTTCGGAAAAATCTTCACTTTTCTTGGATACCGCTCCCTTGGTAAGGCGGCGCGGCAGCGCCGCCGTCCCTTTTCTCCAAAAATCAATCCTCCACCATCCGGGAACCTCAATGAGGTTCAGGCAACAAAGCCCAATGGTTGCGCCGTCCAACGGCGCTACCTTGGGTCAACCACCAAAAATCCCCCACCATATAGAGCGAAGCGAGTCGCGCCCAAGGCGCGTTACCGCCTTCTCCCTCAAAACTCTATTTCCACTGCCGCATACGGTACTACTGCAAAATCCACGTGATGATCGGCGCCATCAACATGCTCGGCAAATAATCCGCCAACTCCAGCTTCTTCAATTCCAAAACAATCAACGCCACGCAAAAAATCAACATCCCGCCCACGGCACAAAGCGAATCCACTAAATGATGCGCCTGCAAAAACGGCTCCATCGTGCGAACCGCCAGCGTGATCGTCCCCTCATAAACCAGCACCGGAATCGCCGAAAGCAAAACGCCCGGACCGAACACACACACAAAACCCATCGCCGCCAATCCGTCCATCACCATCTTCACCGCGAGCGGCCCCCAATAACCCATCAAGCCATCCTGCACCGCGCCGATTGGCCCCAAAGGTCCTGCGCAAAACAGCAGCGCGCAAATCGTGAACCCTTCACTCACGCGATTGGGATCGTCCGGTCGCGCCGCGGCAAACCGCTGGCTCGCCGATTGCCCCAGCCGATTCAACGTCGCCTGAATGCGACACAACCGCCCCACAAACCGGCCAAGCATCAGGGAAAATATCACCACCACCACCTGCTTGAAGATTTGGTAAGCGTTTCCGTTAAGGCCGATCCACGTCAGGTGCAGCCCGATCACCACCGTCATCACCCCCATCAATCCGCGCCACGCCAGTTGCGTGCTCCCGGAGAATTGGCGCTTGAGATTCAACCCCAGCAGGCCACCCACGAGAATTCCAATCGCATTCAGGATGGCTCCGGTCATCGGCACCCGCCCACTCAAACACGGCGATTTGGAACTTCAAAGCGGAAAATGCTCCGGCAGCGCACAAAAACTAAAATCAAATCGTCATTGCATTTCGGACGAAGCACAGGCAAGTTAGCCGTCCGGTTCGGGACGTAGCGTAGCCTGGTAGCGCGCGTGGTTCGGGTCCACGAGGTCGTGAGTTCAATTCTCACCGTCCCGACCATCTTCCTCTTCAAGATGGTCAGCCCTTAATTTCATTCGCTAAATTCTTTTGTCGTCTATTGATTCTCCGCGCGTCCCTGCTAATTTCCCCGCGATGCACGAACCCGTTCCGAACTCGCCCGCCCGCCTCACGTTGATTTACCAAATCATTTCCATCATCGAACGGCTCGATTTCGCGTCCCTTTTTCCCACATCGCAACCGCTCGAAGTGGAACTCGGCAGCGGCGATGGCTCATTCCTCGTGAATTACGCCAAGCTGCATCCCGAACGCAATTTTTTGGGCGTGGAACGGTTGCTCGGACGCCTGCGCAAGCTCGACCGCAAGGCTCGCCGCGCCGGTCTCGCCAACCTCTGCGGCGTGCGAATCGAGTCGGCGTATCTCGTGGAATATTTGCTCCCCCCGCAATCCGTGTCCGCCCTGCACATTTATTTTCCCGACCCGTGGCCCAAGCGCAAACATCGCAAAAATCGTTTGATCAACGACCGCTTTACCCAAATCGCGCACAAAGTTCTGGCTCCAAAAGGCATCGTTTATTTGCGCACCGACGACGAGGATTATTTTAATCAAATGGTGACCGCCTTCGCCGCGAATAAAGATTTCGGCCTCACCGAAACACCGGAAGAACTAAGCGCCGTCGTGACCGATTTCGAGCGAAACTTCCACGCCCGCGGCGTCGGCACCTTGCGCGCCGCTTATTTCAAGATGGGCTGACGATTAAACGTCAATGATCGGCCCCGTGCCCGGCGGAGGTCCAGCCGGGGCGCGTGGGCGCGGCGGCGGCGGCGCAGCCGATTGGCGAAATGTCTGCACGACTTTCACGCCAAAGAAAAGCTTCTCGAACACAAAGACCATTCCCGAGACGATCATGACGATGATCCCGCCCCAAAACGCCGACCAAAAACCAGCAACGTAAAAGTTCGCCCCAAGCATCCATCCCACCAAAAGCAGCATCCCTGCATTGATCACCAGCGTCAACAAACCGAGCGTCATGAAATTCAGAATGCGCAGAAACGCCTTGAGCGGCGGCCTCACAAAGTAATGCAGCACGCTCAACAAAAACGTCCCCATCAACAAATCCACCAGTCGGTAAAAATGTATCCCGCGGACCATCTCCGCCGCCAGTGCGACGCCCAGGACATTCTTCAACCAGCGCCATAAAAATTCTTTTAGCTTCGGTGACATTTATTTGATCGGCACTCGCCAAACCTTCGCCCCATCAACATGCCGCAACCGCGCCCGCTTAACAAGAGCGGGTAGCCTCGCCACGAATTGAACACGGATTAAACCCAGAAGAATGATTATTAATCTGTTCTAAATGATCAAAACCTTTCCCCATTGGCCGTCCGCAAGGACCTCCGCGCCTCCGCGTCTCCGCGGTTAAAATCAAGTTTCAAGATCACCGATTCTGCACATGCAAATACTCTGCCTGCGTTTCCGCAATGATCGTCACCCGCCCCAAACACGCTGGCAGCAAAACAAATTGCCCCGGTCCAACCATCAGTTTCGTGTCCTCGTAAATAATCTCCATGCGCCCATGCAGCATCGCAAGAATTTGCAACCCCTCGCTGCGGATGTGAAACCGCTCGCCGCGTTTCACCAGGCACGCATCAATGCGAAACAACGGATCATCCACCAGCACGCGCACCTTGAACGCGCCATGCTCGGGATAAACACTCTTCACCAGACCCGGCTCGAAATCCTCAAAATCAATGCTCGCCAGCGATTGCTCAACGTGCAACTCGCGCGGCTTGCCGTCGAGCCCCACGCGATGCCAATCATACACGCGATACGTCGTGTCGGAATTCTGCTGGATCTCGAATACCACACTCCCCGCGCCCAGCGCATGCACACGCCCGCTGCGCAAAAACATCACGTCGCCCTTCTTCACCATGATGCGATGAAAACATTCCGCCACCGTGCCGTCTTCAATCTTGCGCTCGAACTCCGCGCGCGTCGCGCCGTGTTTAAGCCCGGCGTAAACATCTGCTTCCGGCGTGGCTTCCGCGATGTACCACATCTCCGTCTTGGGTTCGCCGCCCATCTTCGCCGCGATGCTCGCCGGCGGATGCACTTGCAGCGAGAGCTTGTCCTGCGCGTCGAGAATTTTTGCGAGCAACGGAAAACGGTCGAGCTTCTCCTTGCCCTTGCCCAGCAACTCGCCCGCGTGATGCTCCATCAGCCAGCGCAAATCGCGTCCCGCCAGCGGGCCATTCGCGATCACACTTTCATCGCCCGGCCGGTCCGAGATTTCCCACGACTCGCCAATCGGCACACTAGGTGGCAATTTCTTTTGGTAAAGCGTTTCAAGCCGGCGTCCGCCCCAGACGCGTTCCTTGAAAATGGGCGTGAATATGAATGGATACAATGTCATGGAAAAAATGAGGTGTGCCGGTGGCGCGGAAAATCAGCGTCGTGATGCGTCATCCGATTTCAAGCGCCATTCGTGGACTTCTCGAGCACCTGGCCGTGCGAACGAAACCGCTGGTAACGCTGCTTGAGACGCTTCGTCGGCGAAATTTTGTCCAGTTCCTGCAAATGCGCGAGCAGATATTTTTTGAGCGTATCGGACATGGCGGCTTTGTCATTATGCGCGCCACCCAGCGGCTCAGGAATCACGTCGTCCACCAGTTTGAATTCCAATAGATTGCGGGCGGTAATTTTCAACGCTTCCGCCGCCTTGGGCGCGGCGGTGCGGTCCCGCCACAAAATACTCGCGCAAGCTTCCGGCGCGATGACGGAATAATACGCATTCTCCATGATCAAAACGCGGTCCGTCACGCCGATGCCCAGCGCCCCGCCCGACCCGCCTTCACCGATGATCACGGCAATAGACGGAACTTCCAGCAGCATCATCTCGCGCAGATTCACCGCAATGGATTCAGCAATATGCCGCTCCTCTGCGCCGATGCCCGGGTAAGCGCCCATCGTGTCAATCAAAGTAATGATCGGCAGATTGAATTTATCGGCCAGGCGCATCAGGCGAAGCGCCTTGCGATAACCCTCAGGATTCGCATAACCGAAATTGCGCAAAACATTTTCCTTCGCATCGCGGCCTTTCTGCGTGCCGATCACCATGACCTTGCGGCCATCCAGACGGGCAAATCCACCGACCATCGCGCGGTCTTCACCGAACAAACGGTCGCCGTGCAGTTCATTGAAATCCGTAAAGGTGGACGAAAGATAATCCAGCGTGAATGGCCGCTTGGGGTGCCGCGCGAGCTGGATGCGTTGCCACGGAGTCAGGTTTGAAAAAATCTGGCGGCTGGTCTCCGTGATCTTTTTCTCCATTTGCACAATCTCGTCCTCGAAGCTGACATCCAGCGAGTGGGTTTCCGGATGTTTTTTCAACTCATCCAGTTTCTTCTGCAACTCGAAGATGGGCTTCTCGAAATCGAGCAGGTTTTTCATCGGCTGCCAGTTTAAGTTTTCCCAGCGCGCCGCGCAACGCCGAATTCGAAACAAAAAAAAGAGCCAGATTTCTCTGGCTCAGTGATGATAAGGTTATGACGCCCTCATCCGGGCGCTCAGAAGGGTAGTGAGGCCAACTATGTGACGCTGCTCGAACCTCACTACTGGCACAACCTCTCTGCCAACCCTAAACGAACAGCGACATCTACAATTAATAGATAACCGCCAATAGCAATTCGTTCGGAATTATTTCCATTTATTTTTGAAGGTGACCCGCAGAAAAAACTTGTCGCAATTTGCGATGAGGTTAGCGCCGCTTTGGCGCATGAAGAAGAGAACTTGCCGAAATTTTGTCTTACCGCTGCGGAATATCCGTCAAAATTTTCGTATCCTCGCGTGAACGCAGGACGCGTCCCAGCGGAGTCTTGCCGTTGGCCGAAAGCGATTCCTTCAACGCGCCTTCCTTGCCCGCGCCCGAAGCCACCACCCAAACTTCCGTCGCAGCCGCGAGCACTGCGTAGCCAAGCGTGATGCGCCGCGGCGGTGGCTTCACCGCCGTCACCGCGCGATAAACCAGTCCGTTGTTGATCACGTCCTCCGTTTCGCCGGGAAACAGCGATGCCACATGCCCGTCTTCGCCCATGCCAAGAAAAATCATGTCCAGCACTGGTTGGCCCTTGACGGAAGGCGCCCCCGCACAAATATCAATGATCGCCTCACGCAACACTTGTGGCTCCGGCCCTTCGCCGCGCAAACGATGGATCTGCGCCTCGGGAATTTTGAGCGGGCCGAACAACAGTCTTTGTGCCGCGCCGAAATTGCTTTCCGCATCCGTCGGCGGCACGCAGCGCTCATCCGCCCAGTAGAAATGGACGTTTTGAAAAAGACTCGCGGCTTCCGTGGCGGTCCCGACCAGAGTCACGATCTCTGAAAAAAAAGTTTGCGTGATGCGCCCGCCCGAAAGCGCCACGTTGTAACGCGCCGCCGGTTGGTTGCGTTTGCGCAATTCCATCAGCCAGCTCGTGGCCGCGCCCTTGGCCAATTCTGCCGGATTCGCGAATGGAATGAGTTTATGACCCATGCTAAAATTTAATCCACGTTGGCCATCTGCGCCACACCGCGGCCCATTATTTTATCGGCTGCGGATTCACCCAGGCATGGCCGCGTTGCGCGAGCAAATCGTCTGCCGCCATCGGCCCCCACGTGCCCGCCGCGTAAAATTCCTTGTTCGTGAGCGGCTTGTTTTCCCAGCCTTTGCGGATGGCATCCACAATGCCCCAGGCCGCTTCGACTTCGTCGCGCCGGATGAACAACGTCGCATCGCCCGCCATCGCTTCCAGCAGCAGACGCTCATAAGCCTCGGGCGTGTAAGCGCCGAACTCGGTATTATAACTGAACGCCATCCGCACCGGGCGCACACTCGTGCTGATGCCCGGGACTTTGCCGTTGAACTTCAGCGAAATGCCTTCATTCGGCTGCAAGCGCAAGGTCAGCGCGTTTTGATCAAGTTTATTTTCGCACTTCGCCGCGAACAGCACATTCGGCGTTGGCTTGAATTGGATGCGCACTTCGCTCGCGCTGAACGGCAGATATTTTCCCGTGCGCAAATAGAACGGCACGCCCGACCAGCGCCAATTATCCACCAGCAACTTCAACGCCGCGAAGGTTTCTGTGTTCGAGTCCGGCTTGACCTTCGTTTCCTGGCGATAACCCAAAGTGGATTTGCCATTCACCGTTCCCGCAAAATATTGTCCGCGCACCACCTGTTTCGCGACCGCATCCGGTGTCAACGCGCGAATGGATTTCAACAGCTTCACTTTTTCATCGCGAATCGGTTCTGCGTCGAGCGATACCGGCGGCTCCATCGCCACCAGCGACATCACTTGCAGCAAATGGTTCTGCACCATGTCGCGCAACGCGCCCGCTTCTTCGTAATAACCGCCGCGCCCGCCCACACCGAGATTCTCACTCACCGTGATCTGCACGTGGTCCACCGACTCGCGATTCCACAGATGTTCAAAAATCGAATTGGCAAAGCGGAACATCAAAATGTTCTGCACCGTTTCCTTGCCGAGATAATGATCAATGCGGAAGACCTGCTGTTCATTCGCGAACCGCGTGAGTTCGGAATTCAACTGCGTCGCCGATTCCAGATCATGTCCGAACGGTTTTTCCACGACAATGCGCTGCCAGCCTTTCGACGCTTCCTTGTGGAGAATGCCCGCCTCATGCAATTTCTCGACGCATTCGCCAAACTGGCTCGGCGAGGTAGCCAGATAGATCAATACATTATTGCGCAACTGCTCATTGCCGAAACCGCTGAGCATCTTCTCTAGCTTTTGATAAGCGCCGAGGTCGCCGAACTCACCCATGCAATAGGAGATCTTCTGGGAAAACTCCGCCCAAATCGCCTCGTCCACCGGCTTGGTGCGGGAGAATTGGTCCAGCGCCTGCCGCAATTCCGTGCGCCACGATTCATCCGATTTTTCGCGCCGCGCAAAACCGATCACGCGAAAATCCGGCGGCATTTGCTTGTCTTTAAAAAGATGGTAGAGCGCGGGAATAAGCTTGCGCGCGGTGAGGTCCCCACTTGCCCCATAGATGACGACGGAACAAGGTTCCACCGTTTTGTGAACTGCATCCAGACGGCATTCCGTTACTTCATCCAAATGATCTTGTTCCATGCGCCGCAGGATGCACGAATCTTGAATTCATTTCAACAGTTTCTTATAAACACTTTCGCAATCAGATAACTCGCCCGTTTCTCTCAAACATTCTTAAAAATTTAAGCGCACTTTAACCGCACTTGCGCGTCCAGCGCGAACTTAGAACAGCGCATTGGCATAACCACCCACCGTATGAAAAGCTCCATCCTGACGGACCGCGGGTCTCTGACCCGCAGCAAGGTACACCAGGTCAAGCCGCGTGCAGATCAGCCCATTGTACGACCCGTCTGGGTCATCCATCTCAAAAGCAGGACCGGTGATATTCAAAAGACTTGCACAATCGGCAGCGGCATTCTCGCGTGGATTGCTGCGGGTCACAGACCCGCGGTCCGCTGGAATGGTATCCAAACACTTCCAAGTAGATAGACTTCTCAGATTTTCAGCCTTAGCTTTTTCGCATTTGTATTTTCACAACATGAAAAACCCACCCCTTCTCATTAACCCCGCGCCATTAATCTCCAAACTAAATAGAGCGAAGCGAGTCTCGCCCCGAGGCGAGTTACCGCCCCCAATCCTTGATCGGGAAAAACAATCGTCCACGGCGCCCTAACATAATTTGGCAAGCCACCAGCTAAAGCTTCAGGCCACCACGCGCCAAAATGAAAACCACCTCCAAACGCACCCAAATCATCTGCACTATCGGCCCCGCCTGCCGTTCGCCCGAAAAAATCGCCGCGTTAATCAAAGCCGGCATGGATATCGCGCGCCTGCATTTTTCCTACGCCGGCCAGGAGGAACACGCCGAAAACATCCGTCGCATCCGCGCCGCCGCGCGCCATCTTCATCGTCCCGTGAAAATCCTCCAGGACCTCACCGGCGCCAAAGTCCGCATGGGCGAATTCACCCGCGGCTCAGTCCAGTTGAAATCCGGCTCCGAATTCACCCTCACCGCCCGCACCGTCCCTGGCAATGCCCGCATCGTCTCGCTCAAAATTCCCGAACTCATCTCCGTCATCCGCCCTCGCGATACCATCCTCCTCAATGACGGTGAACTCCGTTTGCAAGCTCTCTCCGTGACGAGCACCGATGCCCATTGCCGCGTCCTCATCGGCGGACGCATCAAGTCCGGCCAATCCGTCCGTGTGCCCGGCAAAGCCGCGCCCGTCTGCGTGCCCACTTTGAAAGATCTCAACGACGTCGCCTTCGGCCTCGCCCACCAGGTGGATTTCATCGCGCTATCCTTCGCCACCACGGCCGCCGAGATAAACACCCTGCGCAAATTCATCCGTGATCAAGGCGCGCAAACGCCCATCATCGCAAAGATCGAACGCCGCGAAGCCTTCGCGAACCTAAATGAAATCATCCGCGCCGCCGACCTCGTGATGGTTGCGCGTGGCGATCTCGGTCAGGAAATTCCGCTCGAAGAAATCGGCATAGCCCAGAAAAAAATCATCCGCTGCGCCAACCGCCTCGGCAAGCCCGCCATCACCGCCACCGAGATGCTCCTCTCCATGATGGAAAAGCCCCATCCCACCCGCGCCGAAGTCACCGACGCCACCAACGCCATCCTCGACGGGTCCAGCGCCGTCATGCTCTCCGGCGAAACCGCCATGGGCAAATTCCCCATCGAAGCCACCCAAACGCTCGCAAAAATCGCCGCCCTCACCGACGCCACAAAAAAATAAACTCCTCCCAAATTGGGAGAGAGAGCGTACTCGCGAGCCCCATATAAATCCCTTCTAACGGATCGCGGGTCTATGACCCGCAGCAACTAAAGAAAAGATTGCCGCGCCAAATTGAAACCAGATCCACCAAAACTTTTTCTCTTCTAAACCGCCCGCGCCAACCCTTTCCCAAACCCGCCCCGCAAATTGCAAAAAAATCCCCACCAAACTGCATTTTGCATGATACAATTTCCAACTCTCCTCAACTCCTTCCACGCCCATCGAAACAATTCCCTCGCATGATTCTGGCATCCTTCCTGCACAACCACCTCCAATGATTGTTTCGTAACTGTCTGCCGTCTGAAGGGCTAAAAGTTTATGAGCGAATCCGACGAAGACGAATCGGAACAAGCAGAAGAAAAAAAGTCCGCCGCCTCCAGCGACGGCCATGATGAATCCTCCGGTTCCGGCCAATCGGAAAATGAGGATTCCAATGTTAAATCAGGCAGCCAGCCGGGTGCTGATTCTAAATCCGAAAATAAGACGCTCGTCTTCAACCAGCCGGTCACCGTCACCATTTCCACGAAGGAAAAAGGCAAGGACGATGGCGATAAAGCGGACGGTAAAGACAGCGATAAAAAATCCGACGATAACGAAGACAAAAATGAAAACGACGAAGACAAAGACAAAAAATCAGACGGCAAAGACAAAAAGTCCGAGGACCAAGATGACCAGTCAGGCAAGCGCAAAAAGCCTCCCCTCTACAAACGCCCAGCCTTCATCATCACCGCTGCCATCATTCTGGTGCTCCTCCTGGTCGGCGGCATTATCCTCTGGCTCATCCTTCGCCAATACGTTTCAACCGACGACGCGTACATAGATACCCACGTCGTTCAGATTAGCCCGCAAGTCAGCGCCCGCGTGCAGGCGCTCTACATTGACGACAACCAACTCGTCCACAAAGGCGATCTGGTAATCCAACTCGACCCGATAGATTACCAGGTCGCCCTCCAGCAGACCCAGGCGCAAGTCATCGCCGCGCGCGGCCGCGTGGATCAGGGGCATGCCCAAATCGAGGCCGCCAAAACCGCCGTGCCCGAAGCGCTCGCCCGCGAGAAATCCGCCCAGGCCCAACTCGATAACGCCACGAAGGATTTGCACCGCTTCCAAAGCGTGGACGAACGCGCCCGTTCCAAACAACAACTCGACAACGCCGCCACCGCCCAGACCAACGCGCAGGCCCAGCTCGAAGTCGCCCACGCCAGCGTGGATTCCGCCAGGGCCGACGTCGTCACCGCCGAAGCCTCGCTCAAAGCCGCTGAAGGCGATTTGAAAACCGCCGAAGCCAATGTCCATCGCGCCGAGGTTAATTTGTCTTACTGCCAGATTTACGCCCCTTGCGATGGTCGCGTAACCGAGCGCACCGTCGAGGCCGGCAATTTCGCCACCGCCGGCCAAACATTGTTCATGCTCGTGGACCTCAACGTCTGGGTCACCGCCAACTTCAAGGAAACCCAGCTTACCCACATGCAGCCCGGCCAGCCCGTCACCATCAAAGTGGATGCCTTTCCGCATCACAAATTTCATGGCCACGTGGATTCCATCCAGGCCGGTTCGGGTTCGCGTTTCTCCGTCCTGCCCGCCGAAAATGCCACCGGCAATTACGTCAAAGTCGTCCAGCGCATTCCCGTGAAAATCATTTTCGAGCACGACGCCAACACCAACAACGCCTACATGCTTTCGCCCGGCCTCTCCGTGGAACCGCGCGTGAAAGTCCGCTAGTTTATGCCGCAAAGCGGAAAAGTGACGAACCCGTGGCTCATCGCCGTGACCGTCTCGCTCGCCACGTTCATGGAAGTGATGGATACCTCCATCGCCAACATCGCCCTTCGCCACATCGCCGGAAGCGTCGCCGCCAGCCAGAGCGAAGCCACCTGGGTTTTAACCAGCTACTTGGTAAGCAACGCCATCGTCGTGCCTATCAGCGGCTGGCTCGCGTCCATCATGGGCCGCAAACGCTTTTACATGTCGTGCGTCGCGTTGTTCACCGTCAGTTCCTTCGCTTGTGGAATCGCGCCCACCCTTGGCATTCTCCTTTTATGCCGCATTCTTCAAGGCATCGGCGGCGGCGGCCTCGCGCCATCCGAGCAATCCATCCTTACCGATACTTTTTCCGCCGAGCAGCGCGGCATGGCTTTCGCCGTCTATGGCGTGGCTGTGGTCGTCGCGCCCGCCATCGGCCCCGCGCTGGGCGGCTGGATTACCGACCAATTTTCCTGGCGTTGGATTTTTTTCATCAACGTGCCCGTCGGCATTATCTCGCTCATCATGACTTCCATGCTGGTCACGGATTCTGCAACTGCAAAAAAAGAACATGAGAAGGCGACCAAAGGCGGCATCAAAGTGGATTACATCGGCTTCGCGTTCGTTGCGATCGGACTCGGCTCGTTACAAATCGTTCTCGACAAGGGCCAGGAGGACGATTGGTTCGGCAGCGTCTTCATCACCACCTTCGCCATTCTCGCTTTGGTCGGCATCATCGGCGGCATCATTTGGGAGTTGTGCATTACCAAAAATCCCATCGTGGACCTCCCGCTCTTTCGCGACCGCGGATTTCTTTTCACCAACATAATGATGTTCGCCACGCTGTTCGTCCTGCAATCCACCACCCAACTTCTCCCCCAGTTCGTCCAGGAAATCCTCCCCTACAATGCCACCAAGGCCGGTCTTATCCTCATGCCCGGCGGATTCATCATCATGGCGCTCATGCCCGTGGTCGGTTTCCTCGTGCGCAAAGTGCAGCCGAAATATCTCATCGCCTTTGGCTTCATCATCATCGGATTCGCGATGGCCAACCTCGGCGGCATCGAAACGGGAGTTTCCTTTCGCGTGCTCGCCATCGCGCGCGTCTTTCAAGCCGCCGGACTCGCCTTCCTGTTCGTGCCCATCAACACCCTCGCTTACTCCAGGTTGCCCAAGGGTAAATCCAACAACGCCTCCGCGCTCATCAATCTTATGCGCAACCTCGGCGGCAGCGTCGGCATCTCCCTCGCCACCACCCTGCTCGCCCGCCGCAGCCAGACGCATCAGGAACGCCTCATCTCCAACCTCACGCCCACGTCGTTGGCCTTCCAAACCCGCCTCCATTTCATCACGCAACGCCTCATCGCGCACGGCATGGATTCCGTCACCGCCAGTAAACAAGCCCTCGCCAATCTCTATCGCGTCGTGAACACCCAGGCCAGCATGCTCTCCTACCTCGACATCTTCGCCGTCCTGATGTTCTGCAGCTTCTTCGCCGCCTTCCTCACGCTATTTCTAAAACGCATGGACCTCTCAAAAGCCCAGACGCATTAAAATGCCCCATCCGTGTTCTTCCGTGTTGAATCCGTGGGTAGAGCCTTTACCGCCCCACTTTCGCGTCCACCCAAATGGCCCATGAACTGTGGTTATGGCCCTCACCACCTTCCGTCAGCAGTTCGAGTTCTTTCACCTTCGCGATGTCCACGTTCACCTCCGCTTGCTGGCCCGCTCGCAAAATCTTCGAGCGAAAAAGTTCCCGGCCATCGCCGCGCACCGTGAAAATCGCCGAACCTTGTGCGTTCGCGCCATCGCGCAGACCGATCTTCGCCGTGAAGGTTTTCCATTTTCCTTTCACGGGAAAAACATAGCGCGCGTCGGAATGCGCATATAATCCCTTGTCATAAAATTTTCCGTTGAGCAAAAGCAGGATTCCATTCTGGATGTTTTCATCGAACCAATAATGGTTTCGCGCCACGTGCCCCCAACCGACTTTGGCCTTGGTCCAAATCGCGTCGGACACAAAAGCGCTGTCACCCGTCATCGTCGCAAGATCGAACGGCGCCGGCGGATTCAACACCTCGCGCAACGAGCGAAGTTCGCGCGCCGCTTCCGGCGTGTAAGCCGCCGCCACCGCCGCATCGCTTAGAAAATCCTTCGCGTCGGCCTGATGTTGCATGATGGCCCGCTCCGCCTGCCCGACTTGCCATTCGGCGTTCAAAGCGGCCACGTCGGGAATGTATGACAAATCATAATGAAGCGAAAAATCATTCGCAGCCGTGGCTCCGTTTACGTGCAGTCTGGCCACCTTCAAATGCCAATCCCGCTTGGCGCCAGGATGTGGCTTCTTCAGCGTCAAATGGAACACTCCATCGCGCACGACACACGGAAATGTCTCCGCAAAATGATCGTCGTCTTGCCAAACGTAGGCGATGACTCCATAAGCAGGAATTTCGCCCGTGATTGTCCCGTCAATCACCAGCGTGCCATTCGTCGTCGAAAATTCGAGCGACTTGAATCGGCTGTCCACTGCGTCCCATCGCCCGCGATCCGAACCCGTAATGAGTGGATGCGAAATAATTTGCAGCGCCGACCCGCGGCTAAGATAGCTCGATGACTTGCCGCCCCACAAATAAGCGCGGTAATTCAAATTCCCCAATCCCATCAGCGACAGTCCCAGCGATTGCTCCGTCGGCCCGCCATTATCGTGCGGCAAGCCGAGCCCGTGACCCAGTTCGTGCGCCACACCGCCGAGATAAAGACTATTGAACTTGGCCACCGACTGCTTGACGTGCGGATAATAATGTTCGGTAAAAACAATTTGGTGATTGGTGTCCGTCAGCAGCATCGGATCAAGCAATTCACAATCCGCCACGTGACAGAACCCGCTGCGCTGCGAACTGCCGCCATCGCCATAGTACGGCGCATGAAAGACGTAAGCGCCATCGTTCGTTTTGTCGCACAGCGCGTAAAACACCAGGACATGCTCGCGTTCAAAGTCTATCTTTCCGCCGAGCGCGTTGCGAATCTCCTGGCCCGTGACGCCGCCGGAATCGTAGCTATAACTGCTCGCCGGCAATTTCCCCTTAACCATGTAGATCACCAGCTTGCCGTCTTTCCGCTCCAGCGGCAGCCCTGAGTTGGTGATGCCAAAACGCTCAAGCCCCTCCTGATAAAATTGGCTCACATCCGTGACGATGCGATCCACCCGCTCCGCGTAATTCGCCAAAGGTTCGCCTCCCTTGGGAACAAAATAAACAACTCGCAACGTGTGATTCCCCTTCGGCTGCCCTTCGTGATAAGCCGCGATAATCTTCTGCGCCTCCTGCAACATCGCGCGGCCATCCGGGTCCTCAGGAAAAATCCCGGTAGGCCCCGCCGAATTTTGTGCCGCGATCTGACAAACTCCAACCCACCACGCGACCACAATAAAAAAATAGCAAAACCACTTCTGCGTTTTTGTTTGGGAATTCATTCACCCCGACCTTAGCGAGTCGCCCCCGAAAATCAATTCGCTCGTGTTGCGGAGGCATATCTGTTTGAACTGGGACGATCTACGACCACCGAATTCCTCGCAAAACGAAAAACATACATCACTGCTAAATTCATTTAGAGTTATTATTATTCACATAGCGCCTCTACATTCACATAGGTGTCATTACATTCACATTTAACTCGACATCTTAAATAACCTGTATTTAAAATTCGATGTAGGCAAATGCGCGGTTTCATTTGCCTACATCGAATACTTTTTTGATAAAAGATTAAGCTCCCATTTCACATGCGACGAAAAGCTTGGCGAGCGGGTTCTAACCGAGCGCGGCGATTCGGTTCTCAAAATAAAAATTTCTCCTTTAATATTCTCCAAAAAAATTTAAGTGCCTTTGCCTTGGTGAAGTAACGAACCCACATTTCTCGCCCGGTCAATCCACATCAAAAAAACTCCTTCCTCCAGTGGCCGTCCGCAAGGACCTCCGCGCCTCCGCGTCTCCGCGGTAAAAATTAGTCAGCAAATCCGCGGCAACTGCTCCCCCGACAACATATCCACCACGCGATTTCCCCCCACCCGCGTCCGCATCGTCACAAACCCCGCATGATTTTCCACGACCTCGCCGATGATCATCGCGCCCCGGCCGTAAGGATGCTCGCGCATCGCCGCCAGCGCCGCATCCGCGCCCGGCGCCGGCACCACCGCCAGCATCTTTCCTTCATTCGCCACATACAACGGATCGAACCCCAAAATCTCGCACGCGCCCTTCACCTCTTCGCTGATCGGAATCGCCGCCTCGTGTAAATGCACGCCCACATTCGACGCCTCCGCAATCTCCGTCAACGCGCTCGCCACCCCGCCGCGCGTCGGGTCTCGCATCACATGAACCTCCGGGCAAGCCTGCAACAACGCCGCCACCAATGAATTCAACGGCGCGCAATCACTCACAATCTCCGTCTCAAAATTCAATCCCTCGCGCACCGACATGATCGCGATCCCGTGCATCGCGATCGGCCCGTTGATAATAATTTTATCACCCACCTGCGCGAGCCGCGGATCAATCCTCACCCCCTGCTCCACCACGCCGATGCCCGACGTATTGATAAAAATTTTATCGCCCTTACCACGCTCCACCACCTTCGTGTCACCGGTCACCAGTTGCACGCCCGCCTCTTCCGCCGCCTGCCGCATCGAAGCCGTCACGCGCCACACTTCGCTGATGGTAACGCCCTCCTCCAAAATCAATCCGACCGATAAATACTTCGGCACCGCCCCGCACATCGCCAGGTCGTTCACCGTGCCGCACACCGCCAATCTGCCAATGTCACCTCCCGGAAAAAAAATCGGATTCACCACGAACGAATCCGTGCTGAACGCAAACCGCGTCCCGTTCAGCGAAAAAATCGCGCCGTCGTGCAGCGGTTCAAGCAATTCATTCTTGAACATCGGCACGATCAATTTCTCTACCAACTGATGCGATAATTTCCCGCCGCTCCCGTGCCCGAGCACAATCTCCTTGTGGTCGGAAATCGGTATCGGGCACGAGCCGAACAAAATGCTCGCCGCCGATTCCTTGCTGTTTGGTTCGCCACTTTTAAACGACATCTTCTTCTCCCAATGCCACATGAATTAAGTCCCACGCGATATGCACCAGCGTCGCATGCACTTCCTGGATGCGATGAATGCTGTAACTCGGAACAATAAAACTATAATCCACCATTTCCGCCAGCCGTCCCCCATCCTTTCCCAGCCACGCGATCGTCATGAGCCCGCGCGCCCGCGCCGCTTCCACCGCATAAATCAAATTCGCGGATTTCCCGCTCGTGCTCACCGCTAGCACCATGTCGCCCGCCTGCCCAAAAAGCGCGATCTGATTTGCGAACACTTGCGAATAATCCAAATCATTTCCAATCGCCGAAATCGTTGCGATGTCCGTCATCAATGGAATTACCGGGAACGCCCGCCGCTTCTCGATGATCGGATGGGTAAACTCCACACCGAAATGCAGCGCATCACACAAACTGCCGCCGTTGCCCATCACCAGCAATTTTTTCCCCTGCTCAAACCGCGCCGCCATGTCGCGCGCCATCGCCTCGATTTTTTCGGCGTACGTGTCGAAAAATTTCTGCTTCATCTCCACGCTCTCGCCGCATTTGCGCAGGATTTTTTCGCGGAAATTTTCAAAGTTGGCAGCCATGATTCACTATCAAGCTGCCGCCGCCGCGGGCCTTTTCGGCTCCAAATGCCGGCCATACGCGTAATACGCCGCGCACGCGCCCTCCGCCGAGACCATCGTCGCGCCCAGCGGATGCTCCGGTTTGCATTTTTTCCCGAACGCGGGACAATCGTGCGGTTTTTTCACCCCGCGCAATACCAGTCCGCTGATGCAATCCGCCGGCTCTTGCGTGTCAATGTTCTTCACCTCGAACAATCGTTCCGCGTCGTGATCCCGAAAATCCCAGCGCAATTTGTAACCGCTCTTGGGAATCGAACCCACGCCGCGCCATTTGCGGTCGCATACTTCAAAAACTTTATTCACCGTGTCCATCGCCACGCGATTGCCCTCGCGCTTCACGATGCGCGGATATTGGTTTTCCACTTCCGCGCGGCCCGCCTCAAGCTGCCGCAGCGTCATCAGCGTGCCCTCAAGCAAATCCAGCGGCTCGAATCCCGTGATCACAATCGGCACCCGAAAACGCGCCGCCAGTGGTTCGTATTCGCGATAACCCATCACCGCGCAAACATGCCCCGGCCCGAGAAATCCCTGCACGCGATTGAGCGGCGATTGCAAAATGGACGCGATGGATGGCGGCACGAGCACGTGTGAAACCAGCACCGAAAAATTTTTCACCCCTTGCTTGTGCGCCTCCCAAACCGCGAGCGCGTTCGCTGGCGCCGTCGTCTCAAAGCCGATGGCGAAGAACACCACTTTTTTTGCCGGATTCTCCCGCGCGATTTTCAAGCAATCCAGCGGCGAATAAACGATGCGAATGTCCGCCCCGCGGGATTTCAGCACGAGCAAGTCCGCGTCCGAACCCGGCACTCGCAGCATGTCGCCGAACGAACAAAAAATCACCTCTGGCCGCCGCGCAATCGCATGCGCCTTGTCAATCATCTCCAGCGACGTCACGCACACCGGGCAACCCGGCCCATGCACCAGTTCCACGCCTTCCGGCAGCAACCGGTCAATGCCGTACTTCACAATCGAATGCGTCTGCCCGCCGCAAACTTCCATCAATACCCACGGCTTCGTCACTACCCGCTTGATTTCTTCCACGAGTTTTTTCGCCAGCGGTTCCTGCCGGTATTCGTCGAGATATTTCATGGGGAATTCCCTCGCTCGCGCGCGAGCGCCTCAATGTCCGGCGGCTCCAATTCCTCAAGCTGCCCAAGTTCTTCCAGCGCCTTGTAAGTGCGTTCCGCCTCCGCCTCATCCACTTTCCCAATCGCCACGCCCACATGCACCAGCACGTAATCGCCGACTTGCACCTCCGGCATGTATGTAAGGCAGATTTGTTTGACCACCCCGCCGAAGTTTGTTCGCGCCATGCGCAAACCCTCGGCATCGTTAGCGATTTCGATCACCTTCCCAGGTATGGCCAGGCACATTTTTTTATTTAGAAAATGGTTCCACCGAAATTTTTACCGCGTCATTCGCCGTCAGCAACGGAAACAACTCGAGATGAATCTCCCGCCGGTGTGGGCACATGCCCGCGCGGCGCGCGTCGAATTCATGTCCTCGGCGGCATTTCAAGATATTCAGTTTTAACGTCCCCTCGTCAAGCCGCGTACCGCACGCCGGACAAAGATTGCGATACGCATAAAGATTCCCGCCGGTCTTCACCACCAGCACCGGCGCATCTTCTAATTCAATGGATCGCATCTCGCCTTCATCGAGTTCACCCAAATCCTCCAGCACGATCCAATGCAAAGGCTCCGTCGGCGCAACTCCGGCAATGGGTGGCTGCATCAGCACGGCTTCAACTTCGAATCTCAGCAAATCCGGGCATGCTTCTTCCACCGCCTCGCGCACTGCCAATTCCATTGTCAGCGAAGAGGACGGAAAATCCTGGCATTCGCTTCGCACCCGCAATCGCGCGTGATTGTTTTCAAACGTGATGAGTTCCACGTTCCCGCCCTGGCTTTGCATGAAGGGACGCACCCGATCCAACGCCTCAAGCAATCGCTTTTCCAGCGGCACCGGATGTAATCCATGAATCAACAGCAATCCCCGGATGACACCATCGCGCAACAACCCATCGCTCAACTCCCTGCCCGCCGCGCCCGCGTTCTTGAGCAGTTGCATGATCCGTCTCAGCCCGTCTTCGTGCAGTTCCAAAACCGATTCCAAACACTCCCGCAAAAGCTCGCGCGCCTGGGTATCCTGAAGCGAACTGATTTTGCCGGTCAATTCCTGGATGCGCCGGCCACGCGATTTCGTTTCGACTTGCGGGAAGTGCGCCGCATCACCCGCCGGTCCGTCCAACTTCGACGGAATAGAGGTGAGGGCTAAAATCGCATTCATACCGTTCAACACCATTTACAAACTAAACTTCTTTTGTTACCGCCGGAGCAAGGCCGGACGATTTCGTTTTTCCGCCAGTAAGTTCCCGGATCAATTCACCAATCATTGCCATCGCGCCTGGTATTGCCGCTTTCACTTTCTCGCTCAATTCCAGCGCACCGTCCTCGTTCTCAACCATCGCCGGTTCACAGCCAACCAAAAATAATTTCCCCCGCACGCCACCGCCGAGCGATTGCGCCATTTGTATCACCGCGACCGGATCCATCGAATGCGCATCCACCGAAGTGCGGTCAAGTTCGTTCAAATGGTTCATATCCGGCTCGATCAGATAAACCGTCCCCGGCGCCTGGCCGCGCGTCGTGGCATCCACCAGAATGATCGCATCAAAATCATTCGTCAGCGCATAAGCCAGATCGTAACTGCGAATGCCGAAGTCCGTGACCGTCACATTTTCAGGAAGCTTCACCCGTTTCAATTCGCGCGCGACTTCGCAGCCAAAGGCATCGTCGCCGTAAAAAATATTTCCAATGCCCGCGACGAGTATTTTCATGCGAGTGCCTTCATGGATGGATGGGTATTTTTCCGGCACGAAGTCGGCGGAGAAATTTCAGAGATGAGAGTGATGCTTTTCATTCTGCTCCAAGCCTTGTCATCCCTCCATCCCCGGCCCGGCTTAAAGGCCATCAACCATTGCTATTATTATCGCCAGCAAAATCTTGCGGCTTCTCGAATGTTCAGCACGACATATACCACCCGTAAAATGCAATAAAATCAGCAAAAGAAAAGCGACACCTCTTGCAGATTGCAAAAAAGTGCCGCATTTTATTCGCAAATTGCGCGAGACGTTTTTGTCGTCAGGCGAATTCTTCAATCATCTTTTTGTTGAAAGCCGGAATATCATCCGGCTTCCGGCTGGTGATCAAGCCTTCATCTACGACAACTTTTTCGTCCACCCAACTTGCGCCCGCGTTGATCAAGTCCGTTTTGATGGAAGGATACGACGTCATTTTTCGTCCGTTCACGACACCCGCTTCGATGAGCGTCTGCGGCCCGTGACAAATTGCTGCCACCGGTTTATGCGCGTCAAAAAACTCCCGCACAAATCTCACCGCCAGGGGCAGCGTGCGCAATTTATCGGGATTCATCACGCCGCCCGGCAGCACTAGGGCGTCGTAATCGCCGCTTTTGGCATCCTTCAATTTCACATCCACGTCGAATTCTTTGCCATAGTCCGTTTCATCCCACCCTTTGACCTTTCCGTTCTCTGGCGAGATGATATCGGTCTCAGCGCCGGCCTCCTTCAAGGCTTCATTCGGCCCTTCCAATTCGCTTTGTTCAAAACCGTTCGCGACGAGTATCGCGATCCGTTTGCCTTTCAATTCGGTTTTCATGGCTTAATGCGTGGCCGAATTACCAATCAAGGTTTCGCTTTCACGGCGGCTTCCGTCGTCTGCGCCATGCTCAAATGTTCCTGCAAGGTCGGCAGCGTCTTGGAAACCCAGCCCTTCAAATCGGCGTCGTCCCCGTGGTCCGCTTCTTTCTGAAACATTTTCACCGTTTTTTCGTGGTCGCTAAGCATGATCTTCATATACGCCTTGTCGAAATCGTTGCCGGAAAGATTTTGCAATTTCTCCGTCTCCTTTTCGACTTTCTTCGGCTCGGCGTCCGGCAGCGTCGCGCCTTTCTGCGACACCAGTCCGGTCAATTCATGGTTGGCCTTGGTGTGGTCGGTCACCATCCGTTGCGCAAAATCGCGCACGGCCGAATCCGATGCCTTGCTCACGGCAACCTGGCTGAAGCTGACTTCCGCATTGCCACCCTCGGCAGCCTTGCAAACGAAGCTAAAATCGTGCTCCGAAAGCTGGCCACGATTTTCCGCCGCCTGCGCCACGGTAAACTGCCCCAGCGCGAACAAAGTTCCGACTGTGATATAACTCAAAAGTTTCGATGACTGTTTCATAGGTTTTGTTAATTTGTGTTGTTGGCTGACGAACTTCAAAACCGGCCTGTTCTCAAGGCCGTTGCTGACTTCAGCGAAAGTTGTGCCAAGCCGGTTTCGGCCCATTCCTTGGTTAAAACCACCTTTAATGCCCTCAATGGATGGACTTTCCAGCCGGTCTGGCCTTTTCCTCAAAAATGCCTTATGCAATTTGCGCCGGAAAAGATTGCGAATTGCGTGGAATCGCGGCCATTGCTCGGATCAACGCGAAGGCACTGTCAATTCCATCACTTCATTATCCACGCGGCTGATCGCAAAAATCCGGTCGCCGCGTTGCGGTTGTAAATTGCTCATGCCCGTGAAACTGCCGAACGCCGGAAGAATCGCGCTGCGCTTACCAAAACAAAAGCACGGCGCCCGGACGCCGCCGCCGTAAGCCTCGCGCAAAACAATCGCCGGATGCAGATGGCCCGACAGCATGTAACTTTCTGGTTCCGCGTGCGGCTCGTGGCAAAATAAAAACGGCGGGCGGCTCCAGCATTCCTCCGTCTCCAAAACGCGCCACAAAGCCGGCGGCGATCCCGATTTCCTGTCGTGGTTTCCGGGAATCAAAATGATTTCCAGCGCGGCGTTTTGTTCGCGCCACGCGGCGACGGTGTCCAGCATCTCCGGTTGCAACCCGGCCCGCGCATGAAAAAAATCTCCCAGCACAATGAGGCGGCGGCTATCGGTTTCGCGCAAAATTTTATCCAGGCGTTCCAGATCCCCAAGCGTGGTCCCTTCCGGCACGGCCACGCCCGCCCTGCGAAACGCCGCGGGTTTCCCTAAATGCAAATCGGCGATGATCATCGCCCGTTCGCGCGGCCAAAAAACCGCCTTCTCCGCCAGCAACGCCAGCCGTTCGCCCGCACAATCAATTTCCAGCATCATTTCTTTGCCGCCGCCTGTTCTTCCGCGACGACGTCCTGCAACTGTAACGCCATCCGCTTGACGCGGTCAGCCCATTTTTCCGAAGTCACGTTCGCCTGCACGAAAGACGCCCACAGCGGAAACGAAAGTGGCGTAAGCCGCGGCGTCTCACAGCGCACAATTTTCATCGTCTTCAATTCGCCCAGCGTTCCGTTGAGCCGGCCCACTTCAAGCTGGCGTTCCAAAACTTCTCGCCGCGCCTGTTCGAGCAACAAATTCTGCGGATCGTATTGCGTGAAGACATCGTAAAAAAGTCCGCTGGAAGATTGCAACTGCCGCGTGGTCTTGCCGCTGCCGGGATAACCCTGGAACACGAGCCCGGCGATGCGCGCGATCTCGCGAAATTGCCTGCGCGCCAGTTCCGCCGAGTTCAAACACGCAAGCAAATCCGTCAAAAGATTCTCCTGCGAAAAAACCTTTTGCCAATCTTCATCGCTCAATGAAAGCGCCGTCGCTGACAACAAACCAAACCCGTAATCGTTCAACGTCACCGCGATAGAAGCCGGAAAAAGTTTCGAGACGCGATGCGCCACCAACGCCGCGAGCCCTTCATGCACCAACCGCCCCGCGAAGGGAAAAATAAAATGATGCACGCCATCGCGCATCTGCAATCGCTCGATCAGCAATTCATCCGGCTCAGGAATACGCGACCAGTGCGCCTGGATTTTTAAAACCGGCTCGACCGCGCGCATCTCGCGCCCGTCAAAAATCCCATGGTTCGCCTGCGAAAGTTTTTGCCGCACCACGCGCGCAAGTTGGGATGAAAGGGGCATTCGCCCGCCCATCCATTGCGGAACCACGCCGCTCATTTTCTTCGAGCGCCGCACCCACGCGGTCATGTCGCGAATGCGCACGAGTTCCAATGTTTGTCCCGCAAACGAAAATTTATCACCCGGCTTGAATCGCCCGATGAACGATTCTTCAACCGTGCCGAGCATCGGCCCGCGCACGACGCGCACCGCGACCGCGCTATCGCTCGTGATCGTGCCGACGGACATGCGATGCAGCCGCCCGATGAATTCGTCAGGCACGCCATAAAGCCCGTTCGTTTCGCGCACGCGCGAGTATTGCGGATACGCGCGCAACGCATGGCCGCCAAGCGTCACGAAGTCCATGCACCAGCGCCACTCCTCATCCGTGAGATCGCGATACGCATGGCTGCTGCGCACTTCCGCGAGCATTTCCTTTTCATCGAATCCGCTGCCCAGCGCGACCGTCACGAGATGTTGCGCGAGCACGTCCAGCGGATGTTCCAGCGGCCGGCGCGATTCCAAATCCCCCGCCGCAATCGCCTCGCGCACGGCGGCAAATTCCACCAGTTCGAGCGCATGCGCCGGCACGCACACGATTCGGCTCACCGCATTCGGCTGATGCCCGCTGCGTCCCGCGCGTTGCAGCATCCGCGCGACGCCTTTCGGCGCGCCAATTTGGATCACCTGCTCCACCGGCGAAAAATCCACGCCCAAATCCAAACTCGCCGTACATACGACGCACCGAATCGTCCCCGCGCGCAACCGTTGTTCAACCTCCTCGCGAGCCGCGCGATCAATCGAACCGTGATGCAGCGCAATCTCATTCTCCCACGCGGGCTTGGCTTTCAACAAAGCCTGGAACCAAATCTCCGTTTGCGAACGCGTGTTCGTGAACAAAAGCGTCGTCTGTTTTTTCTCCAGATATTTCAACACCTGCGGCAGCAAATCCAAACCCAGGTGGCCGCCCCACGGAAACGTCTCGAGATTTTTCGGCAGCAAGGTTTCAACGGCCACGCGTTTTTTCAGATCCCCCGAAATCAGCCGCGCGGACGCGGCATTTTGCCCCATCAGGACAGCAAGCGCCTCGTCCAAATTCCCAAGCGTCGCCGAAAGCCCCCACGTGCGAAGCTGTGGAAACCAATGGCGCAATCGCGCCAGGCAAAGCTCGGTTTGCACGCCGCGCTTCGTGCCGAGAAGATCGTGCCATTCGTCCACGACAATGCTTTTGAGCGACGCCATTTTCTCTCGCGTGCCCGGATACGAAAGCAGGAGCGACAAACTTTCTGGCGTAGTCACCAGCACCGTGGGAAAACGCTCGCGTTGCTTCGCGCGCGTGGCGGAGGATGTATCGCCGGTGCGCAACTCCACCGTCCACGGCAATCCCAAATCCTCAATCGGCGCGCGAATGGATTTCGCCGTGTCATTCGCCAGCGCGCGCAACGGCGTGATCCATAACATGCGCAGCGGAACTTCCTTCGGCCACTGCTCCCGGTCGGGATTTTCCGTGAGCCATTCTATCAATGGCGGAATCGCAACGGCGTAGGTTTTCCCCGTGCCCGTCGGTGCGTGAATCAATCCGCCCCGCCCCGCCAAATAATCTGCCCATGTTTCACGTTGAAAATCAAAAGGCTTCCAACGATGCTCCTTAAACCACTGTAAACATTGGTTCAAAGCAGCTTCACCAGCAGCTTGGCTTGCTGGCGTATTGAATAAATTTTGCTCTTCCATCAGGCCGCATCCTCAAAATTAGCAAGTGCGCGCAAATTATCCAGCGTATCGGCTTCCTCAGGTTTCTTGTCCTGCCGCCAGCGACTCATGCGCGGGAACCGGACCGCCACGCCGGACTTGTGGCGCGTGGATTTTTGGATCGCCTCGAATGCGATTTCAAAAACTTGCGCGGGCGCCACGGTTCGCACCGGGCCAAATTTCCCGGTCGTGTTGTGCCGCACGAAATTATCCACCTGCAAAATTTCTTCATCAGTTAAACCCGAATAAGCTTTCGCAACCGGGACCAGTTGGCCTTGATCCCAAAGACCAAAAGTATAATCGGTGTAAAGGCTCGCGCGGCGCCCGTGGCCGAGTTGTGCGCAAATCAAAACGGCATCAATCACGAACGGATCAATCTTCCACTTCCACCAATCGCCGCGCTGCCGCCCAACGCCATAAAGAGAATCCTTTTTCTTCAGCATCAGTCCTTCAACTCCGCGTGCACGCGCTTCGGTTTGCAGGCGCGCGAGTTCCTCCCAGGATTGGACCTCCACCAATGGCGAGAGGCGCAATGGAAATACTGGCTTGAGCGCAAGGTCTTCGTGAACTGAATTCCCAATTTCCAATCCTGGCAACAATGGCGTTTCCAAAGATGGCATCGCGATCCCGATCGTTTTCTGCGACGCCTCGGCAGTCACTTGCGCGACAATTTCTTCGAGATTTTTCCTTCGCTCGACCAGTGGGCGCGCGCGCAAATCCTTCCCATCCAATTCAAGCAAATCATAAGCAACAAAAACGATGGGAAATTCACTGCGAGTGCGCACGCCGACTTTTTTCCGGCCAAGACGTCGCTGCAGTTTGCCGAACGGTAGCGGACGATCATTTTGCCACGCGAGAATTTCGCCATCCAGCACCGTGCCCGGCGGCAGGTTCGCGCCCGCTTCCACAATTTCCGGAAATGAATCCGTGACCATTTCATCCCCGCGCGACCACACCAGCGTATCATCGCCACGGCGGATTAGTTGCGCGCGGATGCCATCCCATTTCCATTCAGCGAACCAATCGCGCACATCACCAAGCGATGAAATATCCTCACCACGTTTGATTTTGATTTCGATCGGCGACGCCAAAAAAAATGGATACGGCTTGGCGGTTTCCACGACGCCATCCGCGCTGCTCATCAACCGCTGAAAATCCTCGGGCGTCGGCTGCCACGAACCGAGAACGCGATGCGCCATGATCGCCGGGTCCACGTTCGCGACCGCCGCCAAAGCGCGGATGACCAGCGTGCGCGCCACGCCAATGCGAAAATTTCCCGTGATGAGTTTGTTCCATACCAGCCGTTCGCTGGTTTTGAGTTCACGCCACGTCCGCCGCAACAATTCGCGCCGCGCCAACTCCGATAATGAGCGCAAGGGAACCAGCCGTTGCTCCACAATTTGCGAAAGCGAAAGTTTGGAACCTTCGCCTGGGTCGCGCATCAGCAGCGCCATCGCCTCGGCCATGTCGCCGACGGCGTCATAGCATTCGTCAATCAACCACTCCGGCAGATTCGTTTCCTCGGCGGTCAGTTGCCAAAGCGTTTTGGTGGGCACGGCTCGCGGCAAAGTGCGGCCGCAAAGAAATTGCAAAGCCCACGCGGCATCGGCGGGCGGCGCTTCACGAAAATAACTTTCCAGCGCGGCGACTTTTTCATTCGTGCGCGTCGTTTGATCCAACTCACAAAATAATTGGGTGAACCGTTTCACGATGGCTCGGTGGCTGTCTCGGTCACCTCGGCGGCGGGCGTTTCTTCTGGTTTATCCGCTTCCTCATCCAACTCGCCGGCAAAACGCGTTTCGATGGCCTCAGCCGCGATTCCCTTTTCACGTAAGTAGCGCGCGAATGCGTTCGTATATCCGTGCGTGACCCAAACCGTTTCCGCGCCGGTGGCCTCCACAGTTTGGCACAATCCATCCCAATCGGCGTGATCGGACAGTACAAATCCCCGGTCGAGCGAACGGCGACGGCGCGGCCCACGAATTTGCATCCACCCCGAGGCGAAGGCAGTCGAGATGTCGCCAAACTTTCGCAGCCACGGCGAATTGTCCGCCGAACCCGGCGCGAGAATGAATCCTTTGCCTTCAGCACTTTTCACCGTGTCAGCGTCCGCTTTGGCCGTCGGCGGCAACTTCACGCCGGCAGCGCGATATGCGGGCAAAAATCGTTCCATCGCGCCGTGCAAAAAAATCGGCCCGAGGTTCGCATCGAGCCCCGTCAAAAGGCGTTGCGCCTTGCCGAGCGAATAACAAAACAAAACGCTCGTGCGTTTTTCCATTTGGTTTTGCCGCCACCAATCGTTGATCTCGCGAAAAATGTCCGCCTGTGGCCGCCATTGATAGATGGGCAGGCCAAAAGTGGATTCCGTCACGAACATATTGCAACGAACCAGCTCGAACGGCTGCGAGATGCCGTCGTTCTCCAATTTATAATCGCCACTGACCACACACACTTCGCCGCCGTGTTCAATGCGCACCTGCGCCGAACCAAGAATGTGACCGGCGGGATGCAGTGAAACCTTGACGCCGTTGCGCGAAAAAGTTTCTCCATAAGCATGCGTCTCAATGCGGGCGTCGGCACCGAGGCGCACCTGCAAAATCTCTCGTCCAGTGGTTTCCGTAAGATATTGCCGCGAACCGGGACGCGCGTGATCCGAGTGGCCGTGAGTGATGACGGCCATGTCCACTGGTCGCCACGGGTCAATGTAGAAATCGCCCGCAACGCAGTAAAGTCCGCGTTCTGTATTCTGCAAAAGCATCGTGCGAACTATAACACAAGTGGCACGGATGCGAATGCGGCGGCGAAAAGAAAAGTAACTCCGCACAGGTCGGCGGAGTTACTTCATTCCTGGCCAGCTTCGTCGTTACGGATTCGAGACGCGGTAGAAGCGGGCGGTGTTCGTTGTGCTGACTTCGTTATATTCCTGAGTGCCGGAGCTGGTGGCCACGGATGAGCCGAGCGCCGTCCAATGCGCCATATCGCTCGATGCCTGAACGCGGTAACTAAACCCGGCGGGCGCATTAAATTTCAGGTGCGAAAATCCATTCGCGAGTTTGGAAACCCCGCCGAGGCGCAAGGCGTTCGTGTTCGCGAGCGGGCTGTTGTTGTGATAAAGGGCGAGCACGGGATTGACGTTGGTATCATAACCGGTGATCACCAGATCCAGACGTCCGTCATTGTCGGTGTCCACCCACGTGGCCGTGCCGAAGGAAAGTCCGGTGAACCCGGTGGACATATTGGTGAAAACATTGTTGCCGAGGTTGCGCCAGATTTGCGCCACGAAATTGCTGTTCGCATCCACACCGGTGATCGCAATGTCCAGCTTCCCGTCATTATCGAAATCTGCGACGGCAACTGAACTCTCCGACACGCCGGTAAGTCCCGCATTCACATTGGCGAACGTGCCATTGCCAAGATTGCGCCAGATTTGCGCGATCGGTCCGTTGGACGCGAATCCAGTGATGACCAGGTCAAGTTTACCATCGCCATCGAAATCGCCCCACGCGACTGCGCCCTGCGAAACTCCCGGAAGATTGGCGTTGATATTGGCGAACGTGCCGTTGCCCAGATTGCGCCATACCTGACAAATAGAATCGTTATTCAAATCCGTAGTCGTCCCAGCGATGACGAAATCCTGGTTGCCGTCTCCATCAAAATCTCCCCACGCAGTGGAACTATAAAATACCCCCGACAAAGGAACATTCAGGTTGGCAAAAGTTCCGTTGCCTTGATTGTGCCACACCTGCGCGACGGCGCCGCTGTCGCCGAACCCGGTAAGGAGAACATCGAGCCGCCCGTCATTATCCATGTCGCCCAGCGAAATCGAACCGGTATCCAACCCCGGAAGCGAAGTCGTCACCTCACTAAAAGATCCGCCGCCAAGATTGCGGTAGAGTTTGGTCACGCGCACGGGAAAACCCTGTCCGTCCACCCCCGCGAAACCGGAAAGCATGATGTCCTGGTTGCCATCATTATACATATCTCCCACTGCGGCCGCGCTGCTGCTGACGCCGGCAATCGTAGCGTTGAGATTGGCAAAAACATTATTGCCGGTGTTACGCCAGACCTGCGAGATATTATTGAAGCTCGCGTTTTCGCCGGTGACCAGAAGATCGAGTTTGCCGTCGCCATCAAAATCTCCCCACGCAATCGCGCCATGCCCCACCGGCGGCAAAGCAATGGACGCAAGACTGAAGACCGTGGATGCGGAAGCCACGAACGAAATATCGTCGCCATTGGTAACACCTGCGGAACTGCTGGCAACAATACGATAATGATAAGTGGCGCCCGGAGTGAGGCCCGTCTGCAAGTGCGTGAAAGTGAATGTCACCGATCCCGAACCAATCGGCGTGGAAAACGTAGTGGTCCCGTAATTGGTCGTGGGACCGATCTCAAAGGATACCGAGGTGGCGATACCGCCGGGATTGACCGAGGCATTCAACACCGCGCTGGTGGAGGTGATGGTCGTGGCGGCGAGAGTCTGCACGAAGCCCGCAGCAGAACTGGTTTCGGGCGCAATGAGACTCATCAATAAAATGGAAAACCCGAAAGCCGCGCGCCAAAAAACTCGCCGCAAGATTTTCAGAAATCCAGTGAGCGAAAAAAGTTGTTGGTGTGGATTAATAATGGATGCGATACGGAAACGGTCGTCGTCTGGTGCAGGCTGCATCTTATTCATAATATAATAACAGTTGCTTGAGGCATGTGCCGTGCTGGCATCGCCCTTCTGATTTTTGTTTGGCCGATCCGCTACCCATCGGGGCGGATGTCCGCTCGAAACGATTGGACTCCGTAGCCTTTTGCAAATTAAGTGCCACGATGTCTCGCCGCTGGCTCCGTTGCAAAAGGCCGGTTTACAAAGGCTCCTTTTGCACGCTGCTTGCAAAATACCTATTGCAAAAAGTTTTTCCTTAGCATTTTGCAAGTGTGCCGCGATGGCGAATTGCGACGAAACCTCGCCGCAGGCGTGCGGTTATCCGCATCCGCCCCGCGACAATTTGCAAGGTTCCACTTGGGAAATAAAAATCGTGCGGCGAAAAGGAACTGTTACTTGAAGGAGTTAGAAGAATTTGCAAATCGCATTTTTTTTTGCGCGCCCAAACCACGAATTGAGTGTTACCTCCGCCGGAACAGCGCGGGCCTTGCAAAATACCGGTGGCACTGGCCGTGCTGAAACCTTCGCTAATTGGTATGCGGAATGAGCAAACCGACCACGATCACTAACCAGAATCATCAGATAGAGCCAAACAAAATGAAAAATAAACCAGCTACACTCGCCTGCGCCGCGGCCCTCACCCTCGGCGCATTGGGACTCACCGGAACCGCGCAAGCCGGTTCCATCTCGGGAACGGTTTCGTTCTCCGGCACCGCCGTCACTGACAGCGCCAACTTCATGACCTCAACGCGCTTCCTGTCATTTCAGGACGTATTCGTCGGCGCGAACTCAGCGCTGTTCGGAGATTACACCGGCACTTCCGGCGCCGCTGTGACCGTCACGCCCTTTATCTGGAACCCGGCCAACGCCAGCACGCCGATTGATCCCCTGTGGACTTTCACCGTTGGCGCAAAAACGTATTCCTTCGACATCAGTTCCATTCATGAAGACTTCGCTGACCCGACCGGCATGTTGCTTTCGGGCATGGGCACGGCCTTCATCACTGGTGAAACCCCTACCAGCGGTGAATTCATGCTGTCAGCCCAAACCATCGGCGTAGCTACCTTCACGTTCTCCTCCACCACCGAGGTCCCCGTGCCCGACAATGCGAACACGGTCATGCTGCTGGGTGGCGTCCTTTTCAGTTGCGCGCTCGTGCAACGCAAATTCAAAAAAGTCTGATCCATCGCGCCAGTTTATCCGGCGCCGATCAAACTCCAGGCGAAGTGATTTTTAAATCCTTCGCCTTTTTTCTGTACCGGAAGATCAACCGTGCCGACAAATGTTGCAGCTTTGGAAGTGTGTCCTGCTCTGCGAATCGGGCTCATTGGAAATGGATGCGAGAATAGTTGAGTTCCGCTATTTCAAATAAATTTTCATCTCCTTGCCTTGCAGCATATCGGTGTGTTTTACAAACCATCCGTCAAGCGGCTTGTCGCCGATGGTGATTTTATCAATATTATCGCCTTTGCCTTTTTTGACGATGGTGAAAGTCTCGCCGTTGCCCAGGGTTATGGCGATTTTGTCGAAAATAGGCACTGATACGATGTATTCAGGGTCGGCTGGGGAGTAAGGGTAGATGCCCATGGCATTGAAGACATACCATCCCGTGAGCGAACCCTGATCGTCCATTCCTGGCAAAGCCAGACCTTCAGCACCCATGCCAAAGTAATGGAAGAGCAGCTTGGTGAGAACGGCCTGTGATTTCTCCGGCTTATTCACGAAATAATAGAGGTAAGGATAGTTGAAGTCGGGCTGGTTACCCATGCAGAACTGTCCGAGAAAACACGATAGATTGTCCCTGGCATATCCTTTCCAGGGAATAGTAAACAGATCGTCGAGTTTCCGCTCGAAATCCGCCGGGCTTTTGTAAAGGCTGATTAAGCCCTGCGTATCCTGCGGCACGAAGAAAGATGCCTGCCAGGCATTAGCCTCGCGATACATAAACTCATAGTAGGGATAATATGGATCGAACGGCGCATACCAGGTTCCATCGGCAAGGCGGCCTCTCATCAGCTCAGTTTCCGGATCGAATACATTTTTGTAGTTCTGGCTGCGCTTCAACATTTCGTTGTACGTGTTGGTGTCGCCCAGCGCTTGGGCAAGCCGCGCGATGGAATAATCGGAATAGGCATACTCCAGCGTCTTGGTGGTTCCAGCGGTAGATTTAGTTTCGGTCACCGGGTGGGCGAGGTTGGCTTCGGGAACATAGCCGAGCGCCATATATTCTTTGTTGTGAGGCCTTGCCCGATTGCCGTCGCCAGTGTTGGCATTGTTAAGCATGTAGTGGAATGCCTCCTGAACATCAAAGTTCGTGACGCCGCGCAGATACGACCCCGTTATGTAAGCCGAACCAAAATCGCCGTGGAACGAGGTGGGCAGAAATCCCGAACGCGCGCTGCGGCGCAACATGGAGTTGATAATCTCGTTGCTGACATCAGGAAGCAGCATGTCCAACAGGACCAGTTTAGTGCGGAAAGTATCCCACAAGGCCGGACTCGTCAGCGCTTCGAATTCTGCGCCGGCGTCGCTGGTAAGACTCGGGAACCAGAACTGCCGGAACAGGCAGGAGTAGAACAATTCTTTCTGCCGGTCAGTTCCGCCGGTTACCTGAATTTTGTCGAGCATCGTTTCCCAGTTTTGATTCGCCTCTTTGCGAACCTGAATGAAACTTTTTCCGCCAATCTCAACTTCCAGATTGTGTTTTGCCGCTTCGATGCTCGTATAGGAAAGGGCGATCTTTACCTCCAAAGGCTTGCTTTCCTTTTCGAAGCTGATTACCGGAACGTCAATCTTCCCGCTGATTCTTCTTCGACCGCCAGCGCCCTGGCCGGAACGCGGAATGACGGGCTGGTTGGGATCACGCTTGTAGGTATCTATGCTTTTGATGCGCTCATTCATCACGCAATAAAAGCACAAGCCACCCTGCTTTCCCGAAACGGCATAATCACCCGACTGCTGCAAATCCCAATCGCTGCTGCCGCCTCCTGAATGAACTAGATCGAATGCGAGTTTCTTCTCTTGCCCGCCCAGGTAGGTGAATTTGTAGTAAGCACACCGCCTGGTGGCAGTTACTTCAGCGTTGATGTCGTAGCGTTCCAGGCGAACCTGATAATAACCCGGGTGGGCCGATTCACCGGCGTGGTTAAATTTCGATGCAAAATCATCGGCAGTGAATCCGCTGCCTTCAAGTGGCATGATGGGAATGTTCTGCTTTCCCCACTGCGTATCGCTCGTTTGAGCAAAAGCCTTGATCGTATTGACTTCGTATTCATATCCGCTCCCGCTGCCATAAGTAGTAATGGGAACTGCCTGAACCATGGCAAAGGGAACAGTCGCTGCGGGCGCGTTCAAGCCATTCCAAGTCCGCCAGGACGCAACATAGCCGAGGTCGGCGCTGTTGGTCAGAACGGTGGTTCCGACAAAGGGATTCACATAGCTCGTCAGCGAACGACCTGTTTGGCTGAGATGACTGCAACCTGTTACGACCATCATCAACGCCGCAATCACAAGCTGTATTGAATTTCCAACGCAATTAAAAATGTTTGTTTTGCTATCTACCGGCCGGAATATTGATTTGCCGTTGGCAATTCCGGCAGGCCGGGGAGTGTTGGATTTTAATTTCCCAAATCTGAGGACTTCTCCTCTGATGGTTTCGGCTTGGGAGATTTTCGTGGTTTGCATAACCTTTTTTACTCCGTAGCCATCCGATGCACCATTCTGAATTTTGACACCCACGCTAACAAAGTCGCCTGCTTTCAAAGTCCGCGAATTGGACGCTTGCGTTCATTGTGAACTCTCTGGTAGAGTTAAGTCGTGATGTCGGCGTGTGCGAGCAAAACTGCTGGTTGCGGTCAGGAAATGGTTGCTTTGGCTTCCATGACCTTACACTCGTAAGCTTCGTAGCACACTGCCCAATCAGACATTCAATCAGCGACGCAAGTGATTGATTGTCAATGCAGCCGATGTGGCGGAATTGGCAGACGCGCTAGACTCAAAATCTAGTGTCTTTATTGACGTGTGGGTTCGACCCCCTCCATCGGTACCACTTTCTTGTATGCTCTGTGTCTGACGGCGAAAAAGTGCAGTTGTCCTGCCCCAAGTGCGGGCAGCGGATTGCCGCACCGGCCAACCGGGGCGGCGCTCGCGCCAAATGTCCTAATTGCCAAACGGTCTTTACCCTCCCTGGCCCGCGCACGGACGCTCCCTCTCCGCCGCGCCGCTACGATGGTCTTCCCCCTTTTCCAATCATTCGCGTTTATCGCGCCTGGCTTTGGTATGACGTCGTCGCCATTTACGAAAAACATCTTGTCTGCGGAAAACGCTTTTTGCTTCCGCCCAACATCACCGAGGAAATGTGCGCGCCTTCGGGCGAAGCCGCTCTGAAAAAAATTCTGTTCCGGCCCCGGAGCATTTTTTTCTCGGACATCACGGAATTCAGGGAGGACGGTATAATTGCGCTGCCGTCTGCCGGCAACCGCGCGAATTCCTTCAGCATCGTTGGGAAAAAAAAGGAGCGGCTGCGCTTTTCCGTGCAAGCCTCGCAACTCAAAACTCCCCGCTCCTATTTTGCCACCATGCTTGGCGACCGCTACTGGCTCGCGAAAGGATCGTGGCTTTCGCGTTACTTTCTAGTGCGCTTGTTTTTGATTTGTGGTGTTCTGGCCCTCTTGTTCGGTTTCACTTCTTTCATTTATCGGTATCCAGTCCTTGCCTTGCTCGGTGTCGCGCCCGGCGCGGCTTTGTGCGGGCTCGGTTCATGGCTTCAATTCGGAAAAAAACGGCCCGAGAAAAAACAATTCAATAAATATCCCTCAAGTGAAGTCACGCCGTTGCGCTCAAAAACATCCGACGCGTCAGCACGCCCGCCCTTTCGCGCCGTATGGCTCGGTCTGCCGCTCAAGTTGCTTGGCGTGGCATATCTGATCGTTATCGCCAGCCCGCTCACAAACGGGCTCGGCCCCATAGTCTTCCAACATTTTCATCACGCGAACACCATCATCTATTCGATTTGGGGATTGGTCTGGCTGCCCGCGCCGCTGTTGATATTGGCCGGCTATCGCCTGTGCGTGCGCCAGCGCGAACGCCTGAACAGCGCGGATGCGCGCAAACCCATCGTCATTCTCCGGCCATTTGAAATGGATCCGGCCATTTCGCTTCAGCCCGCCGGTCCGCTGGCGTGGCTAATGGGAATCCGTTCCCGCTGGCTCATGCCGCCGGACCCGAAACCAAAACCCAAAAAACGCCGCTGGCATTTCCCGCTTTGGGACCTGTTGATGTTGAACCATCCGGTGAAACTTTTCCGGATGCTGCTTGATTTTTACGTCAAGCCCGCCGAGGAATCGCTCGTGAATTATTTTCGGAGACTTGGGCCCGTCCTGGCCATTGGCAAATCCGGCAATCCCACGACGCCGGAAAAAGAGCGCAAATATTCCGACTATTCGCAATGGCAAAACACCGTTCGCAGTCAGCTTGCCCACGCGCAAGGCGTTGTCGTACTGCCCGGCGCGCCGGCGGGCGTCCGCTGGGAACTCGAACAAGTCCACGCCAGCGTGGACCCATCGCGCGTCCTGCTTTGCCCAGCCGCCGATTGGCAAAATCCGCAGGCGTACGAGGAACTGTCCATGTTCGCGCGCAATATTTTGGAAGCAAACTTGCCGCGCGCATTGCCGTTCAGAAAACGGCCGGTATTTATTTTGTTTGATGAAAATTGGAAGCCGCGAGTTCACGAACTGAATTACAAATTCCAATTACTTTGGCCGTTTATGAGCGATGCGGCGAGCCTGCGTCGTTCATTAAAACCCTTCGTCAAAGGCTGGGAGGGAAAGAAATTGCCGGTGACGCGCCGCCCGAATTGGTTGCGCGCCACGCTCAACTGGTCCGGCACGGCCCTCGCTCTCGCATTCGCATTGGCTTTGATTTGCCTGCCCTTTTTTGGCGCGGATTCCACTGCCGAGGCGATCATTGATCCCGAATTTTCCGCCACAGTTGCGAGCGCGATCACTTTTGATGACGACAAAGAACCTGCGCCGTTTACCGCAATGGCGTCCGACGATCCGCAAGTCCAGGAAGCCACCAGCAACGCGGCCAAACAACTCGCCGCTCAAAATCATAAAACGCTCAAGGGCAAATCCGTTTCGTACGAATTTGAAATTCCTGAAACGATGATCGAAGTGCCGGGTGACAATGACCTGATGGAATTCTCGCGCGAAAGTCCTGATGGCCGTCTTCGCCTCCAGGTTGTCGCCGCGGCGGGCAAGGAGGATTTGAATTCCTTGCCGGAATTGCGGCTGTCGCAAAACAATGTGCTCGGCAAATCCGAGGCTCGATTGGAATCCACGCAAAAAATTCGCGAAGGTAACGTGACGTGGACCGAGGCCCGCGTCCTGGCGAAGTCCAAGGATGGAATCGTCCGTGAAATCTCGCGCGGAACCAGTGGCGATTACGGCACGATCATCGTCATCATTTCGTTGAATAATTCCGCCGAAACCGACCCGACCTATCAAACCATCGTGGACGATATTTTAAAATCGTTCAACGTGACGCATTGATCGGTACACAAAAAAAGCTGAAACCCGTTATCGGATTTCAGCTTGGTTTTAAGGACTAAAATTTATTTCGCGTCAATCACGCGGACCTTGATGTTCCGGAACGAAACCTGGCCGTGGTCGCCTTGCAGCGCGATATAACCGGTGGGCGATTTCGCAAAGCCCGGCATTTTCGAGAATTTGCTCTTCGCGACGCGTGCGTTGAAGTCATCGCTGCCGAGCACGTATTCAAAATATTTCACACCATTGATATCGTGCTCGCACTTGTCCGGGCTGATGAGCAGGCGCACATGGTTCCATTCGCCAACAGGCTTGGTGGCATCAAGCGTTTTGCCGGTGGCGGGATCAATCGGCGGCTGATACAACTGGTAAAGCCAGCCGCAACGAATCGGATCGCGCGCTTCCTTATTGTCCTCAAGCTGGAACTCCGGCCCCGTCGCCCATACCGCGCCGCCCGTGTCGCCCACGTGATACATGATGCCGCTGTTGCCCGCCTCAGAGATATTATAATCCAGTTGCAACTCGAACCATTGATATTGATTGCTGGTCACGATATCGCCTGCGTTGTGCGGATCGGAACAAACCAAAACGCCATCCTTCACTTCCCAGCCGGGGCGCACGCCGTCGTGCTTGAAATTATGCCAGCCATTGAAGTCCTTGCCGTCGAACAAAAGCTGCCAGCCCGCGGCGCGCTCACTGGAGCTAAGAGTATTAGGCTCGTCCTGCGCGTAAGCGGATGTGCCGGCGGCAAACGCGAGGGACAAACAAGTTAAAGAAATCAATAGGGTATTTTTCATGAGTGCGAGATTAAGACGAAAGCCCCCGCCAACGCCAGCGAAAATCGTCTCCTCATTTTCGGGGAGCCGTAACCCTCTACACTTCCCTTTATCCGCCCGATTCGACTTTCTGCAATCGTTCCAGCGCGCCCTGGATGGCTTGAAGCGACCGCAGCATTTCCATTTTCAATTCGTCGCTCGGCGGATGCTCGGTGTCGGTCATGATCGCGCCTAATTTCTCCAGCAACGCAGGCGCGCGCTTTTTGAAACTGGCGATCTGGGTTTCCCACGCGAGTTTCTTTTTGGCGCAATCGAGCAGAACTTTCAAAAATTCCACTTCTTCGCGCGTCGTGCGCGTGCCCTGATATTTCGCGTTGACCACATTCAAATCCGCCATCACCGACGCAATGGTGCGTTCGCTTCGCGCGATGTCGGCGGCGAATTTATTTACCTCAACCAAAACTTTTTGGCGTTCGGCCGCTTTGATGTGCGCCCTTTCAGTATAACGATTCAAGGACATATTTGCAGGTTGCGCAACAAATTCGGCTAAATCAAGCGCTCAATAAAAAAATGCAGCGGTTGCCGCTTTCGCCGCAACCGCTGAATGTGTTCAAGATTTTTTAGTAGCTCAAACCAAAACCATAGGAAAACTGCGGCGCTTCAACCACCGTCGTCGGATTCAGGATTTGCTCATTGCTGCGCGGCCAGGTGCGCGAAAGTTTGCCTTTGAATTTATAATCGCCGAACAAAACATCCGCCACGCCTTCGCCTTCCGAACCCGGCAGCCATGCGGCGACAAACGCATCGCTCATATCAAATGAATTTCCCAGCACCAGCGGACGGCCCGAAAGCAAAATGGTGACCACCGGCACGCCGGCGCCTTTCGCTTTTTTGATCAACGCCGCATCGGCCGCGGCGAGGTTCAGGTCTTTGCGGTCGCCCTTCATTTCCGCATAAGGCTGTTCGCCCACCACGACAATGATTTCGTCCGCGCCGGAAAGATTTTCGCCGTTCGCGGAGTAACTCACCTGGATTTCCTTGATCGCCGCTTCTTTGCGAATGCCATCAAGAATCGTCGTGCCGCCATCCACTCGCTGGCCCGCTTCGCCCTGCCAGCCGATAGTCCAACCGCCGCATTGGATACCCAAATCATTCGCGCCTTTGCCCACGACCGCGAGGCGTTTCAAGTTCTTCGAGAGCGGCAGCGCGCGATTGCTATTCTTCAGCAACACCAACGATTCCCGCACACATTCACGCGCCACGAGACGATGCTCCGGCGAACCGACTTCCTCCGTCAGCTTGGGATCGGTCGAGATGTTTTCAAAAATGCCGAGCATATATTTCTCGCGCAGGATGCGATGCACCGCATCGTCAATGCGCGATTGCGGAATCTTTCCTTCGCTCACAAGTTCCTTCATATAGCGGATGAATTCCTCGTAATTATTTTTCTGCCCCGGGCCGTTCGGAATCATGATCATGTCGAGACCCGCATTGATCGAAATCTCCACGCAACTCTTATAATTATTCGTGATCTGGTCAATCGCCGCCCAATCCGAGATGAGAAATCCTTTGAAACCGAGTTCGCCCTTCAACACGCCCGTCAGCAAATCCTTGTTCGCGTGCATTCTGACGCCGTTCCAACTGTTGTACGAAACCATGATCGAACCGACGCCCGCCTTCACGGTCGCAACGTAAGGCGCCAAAAATAATTTGCGCATCCGCTCGTCGTCGCCCACGGAATTTCCCTGATCAATGCCATCGGTCGTGCCGCCGTCCGCGAGGAAATGTTTGGCGCACGCGAGCACCGAGCCATCATCGGAAAGTTTCTTGCCCTGATAACCATGCACCGCCGCCGCGCCGAGTTCCGAGCACAATTCCGGGTTCTCGCCAAAGCTCTCGTAGGTGCGGCCCCAGCGTTCATTCTGCGCCACCGCCACGCACGGGGCAAAGGCCCATCGGATGCCTGTGCCCGCGACTTCTTCCGCCGTCACGCGCGCGGCTTTCTCGATCAATTTTGGATTGCGCGTCGCGCCCAAACCGACGTTGTGCGGGAACATGACCGCGCCCTGCACGTTATTATGGCCGTGCACGGCGTCAATGCCGTAGAGCAGCGGAATCTTGAGACGCGTCTTGAGCGCGTAAGATTGAAATTCGTCGGTCGCCGCGAGCCAGCCTTTCGCCGTGATGTCCGCCGGGTCGGAACTGCCGCCGCTCAACACCGAGCCAAAACCATATTTCTGGACATCGCTCATGTTCTTCTTCAACGCGTCCATATCTACTTGCGTCATCTGCCCGATCTTTTCGTCGAGCGTCATCTTCGCCAGCAACGCATCGGCTTCGCTATCTGCCTTCGCCGCGCTCTGCGCAAACACACTCTGGCTGGGAAAGGCAAGCGCGCTTGCCAGCATGAGAGACAGGACGCCTGCTCGCGTGCAAACATGTTGCGCGAGGCTGATCTTAAAAAACGAATTCCGATGACCGTGCGAGGACGGTGGTTGCGTAGATTGTGAAAACATAATGGTTTATTGAGCGCCAAGGTTACTGAGTTACTAATACGACGCCACCCCTCTTTAGAGGGGTGCGCACCGCGATATAAATGAATACGTTCTAGCCGTATGCAACCCGTTCACACACGATTTTTGCGCGTCTGCGCGTGCGCTCTGATTTCGTTTTTCGTGACCCTGACAGGTTTTGCGCAGGTGCATCTGTGGCTCACGAATCCCGACCAATCCATATTGTTTCAGGACCAAAAAGACAGCCTTAATTTTGTCACCACGTCCAATGATAACCCAACCATCGTCGTGGATGAATCCCAAACTTTTCAAACGATGGATGGCTTTGGTTGCTGTCTCACCGGCGGGAGCGCGATGCACTTGATTCGCATGGATGCCAATGCCCGCGTGAAGTTATTGCAGGAATTATTTTCCACCAGCGGCACCAACATCGGCCTGAGTTACTTGCGCGTAAGCATCGGCGCATCGGATTTGAACGACCACGTTTTTTCCTATGACGATCTGCCCGCGGGACAAACCGATCCCGCCATGAAACAATTCAGCCTGGCGCAAGACCGCGAGGACGTGATTCCCATTCTCAAGGAAATTCTCGCGATCAATCCCGACGTCTTGATTCTTGGCTCGCCCTGGTCGCCACCGGCGTGGATGAAGGACAACCACGACACGCGCGGCGGCAAGCTGCTCAAGGAATATTACCCCGCTTATGCAAATTACTTCGTAAAATATATCGAAGGCATGAAGGCCGAAAGCATCCGCATTGATGCCATCACCGTTCAAAACGAACCACTCAATCCCAAGAACAATCCCAGCGTGGAAATGGAAGCGCCCGAGGAAGCCGATTTCATCAAAAATAATCTCGGCCCCGCCTTCGCCAAGGCGAACATTCACACCAAAATCATTCTCTACGACCATAATTGCGATCACCCTGAATATCCCATCTCGATTCTCGACGATCCTGGTGTCAGCAAATACGTGGACGGCTCGGCCTTCCATTTATACGCCGGCGATATCAAAGCCCTCACCAAAGTCCATGAGGCGCACCCCGATAAATCGGTCTATTTTACTGAACAATGGGTCGGTGCTTCCACTAGCATTAAACGCGGATTGACCGAGCACATGCGCAATCTGATCATCGGCGCCACGCGCAACTGGAGCCGCAACGTCCTCGAATGGAATCTTGCCGCCGATGCCAAGCATGAGCCCCATACAGATCGAGGCGGCTGCACGACCTGTCTCGGTGCGGTCACGATCGAGGGCAACGAAGTCTCCCGCAATGCCGCATATTATATAATGGCGCACGCGGCGAAATTCGTCCGCCCCGGCTCCGTGCGTATCGCTTCCAATTATCTCACTACACTGCCCAACGTCGCCTTCCACGCGCCCAACGGTGAAAAAGTTTTGGTCGTTCTCAACAGCAGTTCGCATTCCCAAAATTTCAACATTGAGTATCAAGGCCGGCAGGTGGATTCGGTCTTGAACAGCGGCGCGGTCGGCACTTACGTTTGGTAAACACGGCATTCCGTTTCGCAAAAGTATTGCGAAAGAAAATCACGGCAGCTAAATTCCGTTCAATCGCCTTTTTGCAACTGAACTAAAAACATGCACATTCATCTCGCCTGGATAGATAAAGCCATTCTCGCCATTTATTTCATCTTTGTGATTGGCATCGGTTGGATGCTCAAGCGCTACATGAAAGGCAGCGCGGAATTCTTCATGTCCGGGCGTTCCATCCCCGCGTGGGTGACCGGCCTGGCATTTCTTTCCGCCAATCTCGGCGCGCAGGAAGTCATCGGCATGGCGGCTTCCGGCGCAAAATACGGCATCATGACCAGCCATTTTTATTGGGTGGGCGCGATTCCCGCGATGGTGTTTCTTGCGATTTTCATGATGCCATTTTATTACGGCTCCAAAGCGCGCTCGGTGCCGGAATATTTGAAACTGCGCTTTGATGAAAAGACGCGCGGACTGAATGCGTTTTCGTTCGCCATCATGACGGTGTTTTCCTCCGGCATTTCGATGTATGCGCTCGCGCGCCTGCTGGAAATTTTGCTCGGTTGGTCGTTCGACGGCAGCATTATCGTCTCCGCGACGGTCGTGCTCGTATATATTTTTCTCGGCGGCCTCACCTCCGCCATCTACAACGAAGTGCTGCAATTTTTTATGATTGTGCTCGGCTTTACGCCGCTGGTTTTTCTCGCGCTCAAGGACATCGGCGGCTGGTCGGCCCTCAAGGCAAAACTTATCCCGGTCGCCACATCGCAGGGTTATGCCGCCGGCACCTGGACGGATTCATGGACTCATATGGGCAGCACCGCGTCGAACCCGATGGGCGTGGAATGGTTCGGCCTCGTGATGGGGCTCGGCTTTGTGTTGTCGTTTGGTTACTGGTGCACGGACTTCCTCGTCGTGCAACGCGCGATGGCCGCCAACTCCATGTCTGCCGCTCGCCGCACGCCTCTCATCGCCGCCATTCCCAAAATGCTTTTTCCCGCGCTGGTGATTTTGCCCGGCATGATCGCCATCGCCTTGCATTATGGCAGTGGAAATAAATTCCTGCCACTAGCCGCCGATGGCACGCCCGATTACAACATGACTATTCCGACGCTGCTCGCGAAATATCTTCCGACGGGAATTTTGGGCATCGGTTTCACGGCATTGATGGCGTCGTTCATGTCCGGCATGGCGGGCAACGTCACCGCTTTTAACACGGTTTGGACTTACGACATTTATCAAAGTTACATCGCGCCCAAAAAATCGGACGTGCATTATCTTTGGATGGGCCGGATGGCGACGGTCTTCGGCATCATCATCAGTATCGGTTGCGCCTACCTCGCGGCCCGATTCAACAACATCATGGACATGTTGCAGTTGGTCTTCGGTTTCGTGAATGCGCCGCTGTTCGCGACCTTTCTCCTGGGCATGTTTTGGAAACGCGCGAATGGCCACGGGGCTTTCTTCGGCCTGCTTGGCGGAACGCTTGCCGCCGCCATTTTCCACGGGTTGGCGCTGCCTGAAGGCGCCGTCGTCGGCATCAAGGGCGGATGGATCACTCCCATGTTTCATTTCCACAACGATCTCGGCCAAACTTTCTATATGGCCCTCACCGCGTGGACGAGCTGCTTCGTGCTGACCATTTTGATTTCGCTGGCGACCAAACGCAATCGCACCGAGGAGGAATTGAAAGGTCTCGTTTACTCGCTGACGCCGAAACTCAAGTCCACTGACGAACCCTGGTATAAGCAACCTGCGACGCTTGGCATTCTTATCCTTATCGCCACGCTGATCCTCAACATCATTTTCTGGTAAACTCCACCACCGCTTATGAAATTTGACCTGCGCTTCCCCATCGGCATTCTCTTCACCATTTACGGGATCATGCTCGTCGGCTACGGCGCGGCGACCAACTCCGATACCGCGATGTACCAAAACTCCTCGCTCGGCATCAACATCAACCTGTGGTGGGGAATCGTGCTGCTCGTGTTCGGCCTCCTGATGCTCGGCGGCGCCTTGCTCGGACGCAAAACACCGCCGTCGGAATAGTTTCTTCAGCGTGTGGCAGACGCCGCCGTGCCAACCAGACTCACAAATTCTGTCGGTAATCCTTCGCTTGAAACCGACGCCACCGCGCGCCCTTTCAAATGCAAACTGATTTGCGCGCGTCCATTATAAAGCTGCACCACGCGCGAACCCGTTGAAGTCCCCAAATCATCAATCAACTGGCCGTCTCCCACGAGCCCGAATCGCACTTCATTGATGGCGTCGAGACACGGCACGTTCGCCTGATCAAAGGCCCGTACTTCAATGGTCGCCACGCCGTTGGTGCGCCCAATCTCTTTCAACGTCAGTTTCGCCGGCTTGCTCCACATCGCCGTCTGATAACCTTGCGTCATTTCGTCCGCCACTTCCACGCCGTCGCGATGCCCCACCGCGCGCAATGTATTCATGCCCGCTTTGAACTTCACCATCCACCGCAGACCCGACGCCGGAAAATCTTCCTGGTTGCGGCGCTTCATTCCCAGGGAAACGCCGTTCACAAAAAGCTCGGCCTCGCGGCAATTTGAAAACACTTTCACTTCCCTGGCTTCGCCCGCCCTGCCCCAGCGCGTTTGCCACGTGTGGCCGAAGATGTGGATCATCGGTTTCTCCGTCCAGTAACTTTGGAAAATGTAATAGCTTTCCTTGGGCGTGCCATCGCGCTCGACGACGCCTTTCTGGTTCACTCGCGGCACCGGATTTTCCGGACGCAACGGCGTGGCGAAATCCTTGAAGATCCATTGAGCCGCGCCGGTGAGGTTCGTCATGCGCTCCTGCTCGCGCAAATGCCAGTCGAACAGATTCGCGATGTAACTCTCCGACCAGTCGCCGTCCTTCGCCGCGCGCGCCGAGCCGCCGCTGCGCTTGTAAGCCGTGCCTGTCTCCGCCGTTCCGCGATTCGTCGCCACGTCCTGCAAAAATTTCTCCGGCTCCTCCGAGAAACGCCGCGCATGGCTGTCGCCGCCCCACTCGGCGTGGAAAAAGTGCGGCACGCTTTTGATCGCGCGATCCAGTGTCGCGCGATACTCCGGGTATCTTCCCGAATACCAGCCCGCCCAAATGCTCGGCGAATAAACATCCGTCACGTCCGTGCAAAAATTGCAGTAACGAATCGTCGTCTTGCGCGAAGGATCGAGTTGATGCGCGAGCCCATTCAGTTCGATCATGAAATCGCGAACCGCATTTGTGTTGAACACTTCAAAATCTCCCGGCCAGCCATTCTCGTTGCCCAGCCCCCACAAAATCACCGCCGGATGATTATAATGCTGGTCAATCATCGCGCCCAGCATGTCGCGGCATTGCTGCTTATAACGATCTCCACCGAGGCCACCGCGGCACCACGGAATTTCTTCCCAAACTAGAATGCCCAGTTCATCACACTGTTCGAGCACGAGCTGCGATTGCTGATAATGACTGAGGCGGATAAAGTTCGCGCCCATGTCTTTGATCTGGCGAAAGGTCTGGCGCACGACATCGTCTGGGACCGCTCCACCCACGCCCGCGTGGTCTTCGTGATAATGCGTGCCGCGCAAAAGCAATCGCTGGCCGTTCAACTTGAACGGACCGTGATCGACCCACTCGTACGAACGCACACCAAAATGCTCCGTCACTTGCTGCGAGCCCCCGGCGTATTTCAACGTCGCGGTGCAGGTATAAAGCGCCGGTGATTTCGGCGACCAAAGTTGGGGCGCGGCGATTTCAAAGTTCGCCACGTCCTTCATCCCATCCCACGGCGCATCTTTTATCGCGAACATCTGGATCAATTTTCCCGCCGGATCGGTCACGCGAATAGTGACTTCGACCGGCTCCCGCGAACCCGTCGGATTATAAAAACGCGAAAGAACTTTTACCGATGCGTTGCCGTTCGCATTCAAAGTGGACTCGATATGCACGCGCTCCACCGAGATCGCCGGCGCATAAACCAAACTTACGTGGCGATACAGCCCGCCGTATTTGGTGAAATCGCTCAGGTCGGACGGGATGGATTCCGCGTCGCGCCCGTTATCGCACATCACCGAAATCGGCACCGTGCCTTTGTTGAAAGCATTGGTCAACGCCTGCGCCGCCAGGTCCGTGATGTCCACGTCCCATTGATCGTATCCGCCCACGTGTTCGCCCGCCTTCTGCAACCACACGAACACCTGTGCCTTTTGACCCGCGCCGTCAAAATGCAAAATCGTGCGCCCATGCGGAAACGGATTCGCCAGTTTCAACCGCGTGCGATACCATCCCTGCCCCTGATAATAATGCTCGTCGGGGTCCACCGCATCGAACGCATTGAAACAATGCGGCAAGATCACGCGCAACCACGCTACATTGTCGCTCGCCTTGTCGCCGCGCCAGATTTCCCACACGCTTCCGAGCGTGCCCTGATGATATTCCCAACCGGAATCAAGCCGCGTGGTGTTCGTATCCGCCGATGCCGTGCTGGCAAAAGCGAAGGTCAACATCAACGCCATCACGGCGTAATAACTATTAATAATACGCGTAAGAGCATCTGCAAAAGTTCGCATGTGTGAATAAGTGTTATCGTTTCGACTCAGGCCAAGGTTCAGCCTATGAACCTAGATTTTTCGGATAAAAGCAACACCCCTCTTTAGAGGGGTGCGCCAATCACGCAGTTATTTTGCCGTTGTCAATTCAACCACGCAAGCCTCGACCGCTTTCGAGCACGATGGAACGATGCCCTCGCGTATGAGCTGATCGCCCGTCAAAGTCTGCCCTTCCTGCGGCATGGCCGCGCGGCCCGGCGCGGGATTCAATTCCTTGACCAGATAATGCCTCGTAGGATCAAGTCCCTGCGGACGCACCGGCAGCGCTTCTCCGTCCTTTAACTGAAATACGAATACCGACGCGTGCGCCGCGCCAGGCGACACAAAATTCAATGCCCCGCGCACCGAGTCTTGCGGCGCTTCAAGCCGGTACAAATCGCCAAGTTGCGTATCGCGAATGCGTTTGTAGGCGCTGATGGCCCCCGCGCAAATCGCCTTGTCGGACGCTGATAATTTATTCAGATCCAGGTCCATCCCGAACCGCGCGCTCATCGCCACTGAGCACGCGAAGTGCATCGGCCGGTTTCCCCAATGCGTCACGTGACTCGCAATCGCCATCGGCGGAAAAAAGTACGAATAATTCCACTGCATGCCCACCCGCACAGTCGGGTCGGTATTATCGCTCGGCCAAAATTCATGAAAATAACGCAGCGCGCCGTAATCCACGCGCCCGCCGCCGCCCGAGCAAAGCATCAACTCCGTGTTCGGAAAAGTCGCCGCCGTTTTTTGCATCATCGCGTACAGCGCGTGCACATAATCAATCCACAAATGCGTCTGGCGATCCGGCGCGAGCCACGACGAACCCGGTTGCGTGAGGTAGCGATTGCAATCCCACTTCGCATAACTGATGTCCGGCACCGCAAGAATATTCGAGATGACATTCCACTCAAAGTCCTGCACCGCGGGCCGCGTGAGATCGAGCACCAGCTGGTTGCGCTGCAATTCGATCTCGCGCTTCGGCTGCACAATCGCCCAGTCGGGATGAGCCTCGTACAATTCACTTTTCGGATTCACCATTTCCGGCTCGATCCAAATTCCGAATCGCAAACCATCCTTCACCGCTTCGCTCGCGAGCGGCGCGAGCCCATCCGGCAACCGCTGGCGATTCGGCTGCCAATCGCCCAAACCCGCCGCATCATTTACGCGCGGATACTTGTTCCCAAACCAGCCGTCGTCCAAAAGAAAAAGTTCCACGCCCAACTCCTTCGCCGGCTTGAACAGTCCCGCGATACGTTGGAAATTAAAATCAAATCCCGTCGCCTCCCAGTTGTTCAACAGCACCGAACGCGTCTCGTGTCCGCCGCGCATGCCGAAGTCCCGCGCCCAGCGATGCAGCTTGCGGCTCATCCCACCGAGGCCATTGTCATTCCACGTCCAAATCATGACCGGCGTGGTAAATGTCTCGCCGGACGCAAGGTGATAGGTCGAATCGAAAGGATTCACCCCGCAAAGCACTCGCACACGCTGTCCGGTGTGATCAAACGCGCATTGAAAACTTCCCGACCATGCCAGCGAGCCCGCCACCACCCGTCCCGAATCTTCACGCGGCGGACCATCCAGCGACAGAATAAACGATGGATTGCCAAATTGATCGGCGCGCACGCCGGTTTTTGAATCGAGAATCTTCAAGCCGGGCGTGATCGCTTCGGTCACGGGATTCATCTCCTTCGCCCAGTCGCCGTAAAAATGCCGCAGATATAAATTATTCGTCGCGAACAACAGCGCGGACGACGCCATGCGTTCCAATTTAATTATACCCGCTTCCTTATTCTGTATCTCATTCCACTCCTCGATCACGTCCTCATTCGGATGAACGCGCAGACAAAGCGTGACGTTCAGCGGATAAGCCGGGTCCCGCATTTCTATGCGCGTGACCTTGCCCATTTCATCATTCGTTTGAGTCATGCCCTGATACAAAAGTGCCGTGGAAGTGTTGCCGTCCGCGTGAACTACCTGCAACGCCGGCTCCCAGATATAACCATCGCCCGCCTGCGGATAAAATTCATCGTCGCGATGGTCGCGGCCCTTGCCCGCGTCGTCACCCAACGGCTGCTGGTAAAGCCGCCCGTCATCACCCACTTCGAAATTCAATTTAAAATGCTCCGTGCCGACGGTGAATTTTTCACGTGCCGCAAGCGCCACTGGCGCGGCAGAATTCTCCGCCATGACGATTTGCGCATCGGCCCAGTCCGCGTGATCATAACTATTGCCGTCGCCGCCATCGCCAACGCGCAAAGTCAAAGTCTTCACGCCAGTAACATCCACCTCGACAATCGCCGGAGCCATGCCGCCCTTAAGTACGCCGCTTTTCCAAAGTGTTTTGCCATCGCCAATGATAAAAAATTCCACGCTCCCCTGCCCGCCCGTGTCGTCATCCACGCCGGCCTGCGCCGTAAACAGTTTGGCCTTGCCGCCAAGATTGACGCGAAAAATGCTCGGCGCATGTGTGCCGATGCCGTGCGCAAAATGTTTTCCCGCGATCATCAAAGGTTTGCCGCTGATGCTTTGGTCGGCCCTGGCTTCGCCCCAGCCGCTCGCGACCTGTTTGACATCGAGCGAGGAGAGCGAAACCGTTTCGGCGAAGAGCGAAGGCGCAACCAGGCAGAACGCGGCGACAAAGAGCCGGTGGGCAAAGGGAAATTTCATTGTGTAAAAATGCCGGATTCGAGATGCGAAAAACTTGCAATATTGTTCAGTGACGAAGATTGAACACACGCGCCGAAGTGGATTCAACTACAAACCACTAATCAGACAGAGCTGGCGCGCACGAACGAGTTACGGATTTTGTCCCAACTGAAAATTCAAAATACTGGTGCGCGTTTGATACTCATATTTCGCCCTCGCTTGCGCAATCTCAGCCTCCGTCTGGTTCAACTGCGCCTGGCTCAACTCCACGATGGAACTTGATCCCACCTTGTAACGCGCTTGTGCCAGTTCAAAAGATTCGTTGGCGCTTTCGAGCAGTTCTTCGGTGAGCGTCAGCCGTTGCGCGGCGTAATTCAAATTTAGCCCGGCGATGCGCACGTCGCGAATCACATTGTCCTCGGCATCGCGCAGTACCTCTTCGCTGGCGCGTTCGCGCAATTCCGCTTCGCGCTCGCGCGCCGAAAAAAGCATCCCGTCGAAAATCGGCACACTGACATTGACCCCGGCGGCGGCATAATTTGCGCGCAACGATTCGTCATGCAACGGAACCACGCCCGCGCTGCCGATTGCGCTGACGGTCGGATATTGCAAATCTTTCTCCGCGCGCGCGAAACGTCCCGCGGCGTCCTTTTGCAAGCGCAGTTGGATGATGTCTGGGCGATTTCGCAAGGCCGTTTGCACCAGTTCAGAATCAGCGGGCACGGTGTTCGTCGTAACGGGTTGGTCAACGAGCAGATAATTTTGCTGCACGCGTTCGCCAAGAACATTCGAGAGCGTGGCGAATGACGCCTGTAAATCGTTGCCCGCATTGGCGAGCAAAAGCTTGCTCGAAGCCAGGTCCACCTTGGCGAAACTCACGTCGAGGCCCGACTTGAGTTTGTTGCTCGCGAGTTCGCTGACTTGGTCGTAGGTAAGCTGGCGCGTGGACACGGTTTGTTTGGCCACCGTGAGAATGGATTGCGCCTGCAACGCCTCGAAATAGGCGGTGTTGACCGCCAGCAGAATTTCCGCGCGTGTGGCCAGCGCGTTTTGCTCTTGCGCGCGCGCTTGCAATTTGGAACTCGCCGTCAAATTGATGCTACGGCCAAAATCTGTGATGAGTTGACTGACGTTCACGCCGTCGGCTTCGCGCGTGAGGATCAGCGGATTATTCAAGCCACCGGCGGCGATGCGCGTATTGCTCGCCGTCGAATCCACGGCGGTCGCATTCGCCGTCGCCACAGGAAAATAGGCTGACTGAGCTTCACGCACGACTTGTTTCGCCGCGAGCGCGATCAGTTCCGCTTCGCTGATTCGCGGATGATGCTGGATCGCTGCCGCCTGCGCTTGCTGAAGCGTGAACGGCTTCATCTCTTCCGCGCGGGCGCCGCCGATCATCAATGCGACCACGGCCAGGAATGAAAAAAGTTTTTTCATATCGTGAAACATTTTTCGCTCAATGCCCTGCCTCGGGTTTGTCATCGCGATTACGGTACACAATCAAATAAGCCGCTGGAACAATGAACATCGTCAACACGACCGACACCGCCAGTCCGCCGATGATGGCGCGCGCCAGCGGAGCGTAAGCTTCCGAACCCGTCCCTAGTTTCGCCGCCATGGGAATCAACCCGATCAGCGTCGCCAGCGAAGTCATCAGCACTGGACGCAACCGCACGCGGCACGCTGTGGCTACCGCTTCACGCAACGGCATCCCATCCGCCCGCAGGCGATGAGTAAATTCCACGATGAGAATACTGTTGGAAACCACGATGCCCACCATCATCACCACGCCCATCAACGACATCACGTTCAGCGTCGTCCCCGTGAGCAGCATGATCAACAACGCGCCGGTGAGCCCGGTCGGAACCGCCAACAAAATCAGCGAAGGGTCAACGAACGATTTGAATTGCGCGACCAGAATTAAATAAACCAGCGCCACGGACAAAATCAATCCCAACCCAAACTTTTGAAAGGACGCATACATGCTCTCGACCTGCCCGCGCAAGTTGATGCGCACACCGGTCGGCAGATGAGTGTCCTTCATGATCTTATCAATCCCGCGCGTCACTATGCCCAGGTCTTCTCCCTTGGTCGAAACATACACGTCAATCACGCGGCCCAGTTGGTAATGGTCCACTTCGGTCGGCGAATCAATCTGATGAATCTTCACCACCGAATCGAGCCGCGTGGCGTCTTTGAATTTCGGCCCGCGAATCGGAATGGCGCGCAGGCCTTCCAAATCCTTCACCTCGTTCTCGGGAAATTGCACCGTGAGCATGTATTCATTGCCGCTGCGCGGGTCCACCCAAAAGCTCGGCGCGATCATGCCGTCGGAATTCACCGCCGTGACCACATTGTCCATCACTTCTTTCGACGACAAGCCCAGTTCACCCGCGCGATAACGATCCACGTCGAGTTGCAGCGCAGGATAATCCAGGTCCTGCGGAATCAAGACATCGCTTACGCCCGGCAATTTTTTGACCTCCGCCGCGATTTCCTGCGCGGTCTTGTAAGAGTCGGCGAGCTTCGAGCCGCGGACTTGAATATCAATCGGCGCGGGCAAGCCCAGGTTCAACACCGCATCCACCAAACCACCTGACTGAAAATACGTGCTGAGTTCCGGCACTTCCACATTCAACTTTTTGCGCACGCGTTCCATGTATTCATAGCTGCCGACGCGATGGCCTTCCTTGAGGCTCGTTTGCACGAAGGCGGTGTGCTGTCCCGAGTTTGGCGTGTAGATCGCGGAGAAATCCGGCGTGATGCCGATGTTCGCAACGACCACATCCAGGTCATTCGTGTTCACCACTTCGCGCACGACTTTCTCCACTTTCTCGACCAGTTGCTTTGTTACTTCGAGCCGCGTGCCGGTGGGCGCTTTTAGATTAACGACGAATTGGCCGGGGTCAGTCCGCGGAAAATAGGAAAGCCCCATCCACGGCATCAGCGCGAGGCTGAGAACAAAAATTCCCGTGATGCCAACCACCGTCGCCACGGGCCGCAACAACGACCGGTTCAACACGCGCCCATAATCATCCAGCATGCGGTTGAATTTATCGTTGAACCACGCGTTGAAACGTCCGCCCCACGAGCGTGGTTTTTCGGACGTGGCGCCGTGACCGGCGTGGCCCTTGATGTACCTCGCGCAAAAAAGTGGCACGACCGTCATCGCCACGAAATACGACGCAAACAAGGACAACACCACCGCAAGCGCAAGCGCGCTGAAAAGATAACGGCTCGCGCCATAGAGAAATGTGACCGGAAAGAAAACGACGACCGTCGTGAGCGTCGCCGCAAGCACGGGCAATGCGACTTCCTCGCCGCCCTTCTCGGCCGCGACGGCCGGCGTCTCGCCATGTTCGAGATGCCGGAAAATATTTTCGAGCACGACCACCGAATTATCAATCAAGCGCGAGAATGCCAGGGCGAGTCCGCCTAGCACCATCGAGTTCACCGTATTCCCGCCCATGTAAAGCGCGATGAACGCCGCCAGTGCCGAAAGCGGAATGGAAAGGAAAACGGCCACCGTCGCGCGCATGCTTCCCAGAAAAACCAGAATCATCAATCCCGTCAGCACCAATCCGATCGCGCCTTCATGCAGCAAATTTTCAATCGCCGTCTTCACGAACACGGATTGATCGAACACCACTTTCGTGACCAATCCCTTTGGCAGATCCACGAGATGCGCGATGGCGTCCTTGATGCCGTTGACCACGGAGATGGTGTTGGCATCGCCGCCCTGCTTCATGATCGGAAGATAAACCGAATCCTGCCCGTCCACGCGCACGACATTGTATTGAATCCACGAAGCGTCCACCGCATGGCCGACGTCGCCCACCATCACCGCGGCGTTGCCGACAGTTTTCAACGGCACATGATTGAGCGCGTCCATGTCCGGCACCTGGCTGTTGGAATACAGATTGTAATCGCGCGTGCCGATGCGCACGTCGCCCGCCGGCAGGATCAAATTGGAATCATTCACCGCGCGCACGATGTCCATCACGCTCAGTTGATGCGCCTCAAGTTTCAGCGGGTCCACATACACCATGATTTGCCGGTAGCGACCACCGAACGGCTGCGGCACCGACGAGCCGGGCACGCTGGCGATTTGATTGCGCACGGTGTATTGGCCAGTGTCGCGAAGTTGCGCCTCGGTCATGCCTTCGCCTTTCAATGTGATCAGGCAAACCGGCAAACTCGAAGCGTCGAACTTCAACACCACCGGCGGCAAAGTCCCCGGCGGCAAACGGCGCAAGTCGGCGGCGGCAAGATTCGCGATGGTGGTGGCCGCCGCATCGGCGTCCGTGCCGGGTTGAAAATAAACCTTGATCAAACTCACGCCCGGCAGCGAGCGCGACTCGATATGATTGATGCCGCTGCCCAAAGTGAAGAACCGCTCGAATGGCCCGGTGATGTCGGTTTCAATTTGTTCCGGCGGCATGCCGGAATAAAATGTCGCCACCACCACCACGGGAATTTTCACCGCCGGAAACAAATCCACCGGCATGCGCACGAGGCTCGTGATTCCAATGACGCAGGTGATCAGGCAAATGACGATGATGAAATAAGGATAGCGAAGGGCAAATTTTGTCATGATGGTTCCGGTAAGATTCCCTATTGCACCGCGCCCAACTCCACCACCTTCGGCTGCACTTTCTGGCCCACTTTGATTTGGCCGCGGCTGCCAATCATCACGAGTTGATTTTCATTGAGGCCCGCGACGACCTCAATTTTATTCGCGGTTTCCAAGCCGAGCGTGACCGGGCGTTCCTCCACTTGATTGTCGCCGTCCAGAACGAACACCGTCGGCGCTTTCCGATTGGCGATGGCGCCAATCGGCACAGCCAGCACGTTCTCGCGGCGATCGAGCGTAAGATTCGCCGTGGCATAAATTCCCGGCGTCAACGAAAGGTCGGCGTTGGTCACATCCACTTCCGCCTCCATCGTGCGCGTCTCGGAATTCACCTTGCGGGTGAAACGCGAAATTTTTCCGGAAATATCCTTGCCCAGCGCCGGCAGATGAATTTCCACTGGATCACCAACCCTGATCTTCTCCACGTAGGAAACCGAAACCGGAAAATCCAAACGCAGCCGGTCGTTTTGCGAGAGGCGCACCAGCGGCATCGCCGTCGCGCTCGGAGTAACACCACCCTGCACCAGCGCGCCTTCGTCCGCATAGCGTTTGGTGATGACACCCGCAAATGGCGCAGTGATTTTGCAATAATCCAATCTCGCATTGAGCTTGTCCACCTCGGCTTTGGCGACGGCCACTTCCTCCTTGGCGGCGGCAAGCGTGGCGTCCGCGGCGCTGTCGCGTTCCAACGCGGTATCCAAATCCTGTTGAGCCACGAGATTGGGATGAGATTTGTTCACCTCGCCCAAACGCGTGTAAGCAAGATGCGCATCATCGTAAGCAGCAGAAGCGCTTTTGATTTGTTTTTCCGCGCGCGTCTGTTGCGCCTGGGCGTGTTCGATGTCTTCTTTAAGCTCGGGAATTTCCAGCGTCGCCAGCAGTTGGCCTTGCTTGACCACGTCGCCGATATCCACGTTGATGCTTTGCACAAAGCCCGCGACCTTCGCGTGCAAATCAATTTCCTGGTACGGCCTGAACTCCGCCTCGAACGATTCAGCCTGCGACAAATTTTCGCGCGCCACTCGCGCAACGGCGACACTGACCGGCGCAGCCGATTGGCTGGTCCGAGTATAGGAGTGGCGCGAAGTCAGCAGCAGCAGACACGCAACGGCAATCACCAGAATGGTAATGATCCTCCAGTTGAAAAGACGGGACATCTTCGGTGGTGGCGCGTCCTCGTCCACGAACGGTTCGCTTGGCGGGACGGGATTTGACTGTGGTTCTTTGTTCGATTCCATATATAGACCCTATCCATTCGACCAAGCGGACATTAGGGGTTGATGAAGCGAACATTAAAATTGATTCAGAATCGGGATTTGTCCAATGATTTTGGCGTTTTAAAGGGCAAACCGCCCTTGCGAAAGGCGTATTGGTTCCACACTGAAGAAGACGGCGAAAGCCTTATGCTTCAAACAACGCCTGCGCGTACTGTTTGGCATCAAACGGTTGCAAGTCGTCCGCCTGTTCGCCAAGGCCAATGAATTTAATCGGCAAGCCCAGTTCCTTTTGAATCGCCACCACCATGCCGCCTTTGCTCGTGCCGTCGAGCTTCGTCACCACCAATCCGGTCAGCGGCACCGTCTTGTGAAATTCGCGCGCCTGCGTCAGCGCATTCATGCCGGTCGTGGCATCGAGCACCAAAAGAACCTCGTGCGGCGCACCGGGAAGTTGCTTCGCCATGACGCGATGCAACTTCTGTAACTCCTGCATCAAATTGTGCTTCGTATGCAAACGTCCCGCGGTGTCCACGAACAAATAATTCGCGTGCCGCGCCGTCGCGGCGGTGATGGCGTCATGCGCGACCGAAGCGGGATCGGCTTTGTCCGCGCCCGCGACGACTGGCACTTTCAACCGCTGCCCCCACAATTTTAATTGCTCAATCGCCGCCGCGCGAAACGTATCGCACGCCGCGAGCACCGCCGTTTCGCCGCGCAGTTGAATCATGTGCGCCATCTTCGCCGAGGTGGTCGTCTTGCCCGTGCCGTTCACGCCGACGACCGATACGACCGTCAACCCGGGAGCGCGATGCAACGCTGCGTTACTGGAGGAAAGACTTTTTTCCACTTCGCTGCTCGCAATCGCAAAGACATCCATGCCCGCGTCGCCCTGAGTTTCGTAAGCCTTCTTCACGGCGGCGACAATTTGATTCGTCATCGCCATGCCGAGATCCGCGGCGATCAATGCCGCTTCAAGTTCTTCAATGCCGCCCGACGTCAGCCTCGGCGAACGCGTGACGATGCGTTTGATTTCATGTGTGAGCTTGGCTTGCGTTTTTTGCAGGCCCGCCTTGAATTTTTCGAAGAAGCCCATGTTATTGCGAACCGCGCGCGGCGGCGGACGCAGCCAATTTCGCCCGCTGCTCAGCCGCTTTTTCTTTCAATTTAACGACGTGCTGATACGGCAGTTTGATCGAACCGATAAGCGGACGTCCCTTATTCATGCCGTGGCAATCCGAGCCGCCGGTCACGAGCAAATGATATTTATCGGCCATCTGCAAATAATGATTCGCCGTCGCGGAAGAATGCCGGGAGTGAAAACATTCGATGCCGTCCAACCCGCTCGCCACCATATCGGGAATAATTTCGTCGGACCGATTCAGCCCCGGATGCGCCATCACTGCCACGCCGCCCGCCTGATGCACCAGCGCAATCGCATCCGTCGCGGACATCTTCACTTTCGGAACCCACGCGGGGCGATTCATTTTCAAAAAACGATCAAAGGCTTCGTCAAGGTTCGCGCAAAAACCGGCCTGCACTAAAGCGCGCGCGACATGCGGACGCCCGGGCGATCGGCAATTCGCGATCTTAAATACCGCTTCAGCCTGCAACGGGACATTTAATTGGTTCAACCGCTCGACCATTTCGCGAATGCGATTTTGCCGCACGAGTTGAAACCGATTTATTTCGGTCAGCAATTTTTGATTGTCGAGATCAAGGCAATAACCCAGCAGGTGCAGTTCGATGCCATTGGTTTCGGCGGTCAATTCCGTTCCCGGAATAAATTCGATGCCCTGCGACTCGCAAGCCACGGTCATGCGCGCGCAACCTTCGACGGTGTCATGGTCGGTCAAGGCCATCGCCGCAAGTTCATAGCGTTTGCCTTCGGCGGCCAATTCCTCCGGCGTGTAAGTGCCGTCGGAAAAATTCGTGTGCAAATGAAGATCAGCGAACATCTAAAATTTTGGTTTGCGGCTGGCGATGGAACATTGGGCGCGGCTCATTTGACGATGCGCGCCGGACGCATGAGGCCTTCCTTCACCTTGTCGAGGATGCCATTGACGAATTTGCCGCTGTCCTGCGTGGAAAATTTTTTGGCGATGTCCACCGCTTCGTTGATGCTCACCACCGGCGGGATGTCGTCACGATGCAGCATTTCAAAAATCGCCAGCCGCAAAATATTCCGGTCCACCGCCGCGATGCGGTGCAAATCCCAATTCTGCGCGTGCTTCTTGATGAGTTCATCGGACTCACTGCGATGCTCCAATGTGCCGCGAATCAGCGGATCGGCGAACAACCGCACCGCCGCCTCTTCGACCGTGGGCGCGGGCAGTTCAACTTTTTCACCCCAAGTGGCGTCAGCCTTGTCCTCCGCGATTGCCGCGGTGCGCTGCGAGTTCCAGAAATGGTCCAGCGCGTCATCCAGCTTTTCGGCTGGATTCAAATCGTACTGAAATAAAAATTGCACGGCGCGTTCGCGCGCCTCACGTCGCTTGCCCATAAATCCAATGATGACGGAGAAAGTCCGTTTGGGAAAAGGAAATTTTCAAGCCGCAGCCGTTGCCGCGCTGAACATCGTTTAAATCAATGACGCGCCGAACTTTTTTCGATTAACGGCTTCCACGCTTCGCGCAGTAACGTCACGACGGTGAACCTACACCAGACCACCACGTTTCGCCAGTGACCGGTTCGCGGGCTATTGCGCTCCGTTCGTCGTGATGAACTCCAACAGGTCGGCCATGTCCTGCTGGCTCAATCCCGCCTGAAGGCCGGACGGCATGCCGGAAAGTCCCAGGCTGTTTTGAACCATATTATTCGCGCGCCCAACCGTGCGCTCGACGCCGTTCGGATCTATCAACGTCGTGCTGCGCGTATCTTCGCGGGCAATAAAACCCATGACCGCCTGGCGATCACTCGTCTCGATGACAACTTCAGGATGCGCTGGATTAGCCTCGCGGTTCGGATCAAGTGTCTTTATCAGCAACACTTCCTTGCTCAAGTGCGATGCCGCATCAAGACTGACGCCAATGAGTTTTCCCTGTCCCGCAAGTTGATGGCACGCCGCGCAACGCGCCTCATAAATTCTCCGCCCGCGTTCGGCGCTGCCCGGCAATCGCAACGCCGTCTGATATTCATTCACCACTGCCGCGCGTGAAGCCGTCGGTTCTTTGCCGTACACCGCGACCGTTGACTCGTGAACCGGCTTGTCATCGTAATCGAACAAAAATCGTATCTGCAGCGGCGTTAGTTCCGTTGTGGGAATATAACCTGCCTGAAGTGAAGAAACCAATGCCGTCATGTGAGTGTAGCGCGAAAGATAATACATCATGACCTCGCTGCGCACTTGCGGTCGTAAGCTCGGCCATTCATTCACCAACCCGCCACTCAGGCGCGCGTCCACATTGGTGACCGAGCACAACAAACGCAACGCCGCTATCCGCGCCGAGTCCGCCGTGTTCATATCGAGCACGAGATTTTCCGCGCGAATATAAAGCGCGGTGAACACGCCACCGGCATCGGCAGTAGTCAAAGATTCGTTCGCGCGTTGCAATGAATTTTCGAGCGCCAGCGCGAGCGTGAAGGCCACTTGCGGTTCAGGAACATTTCGCAGGCTGTTCAAGACCTGGTTCACTTCCGCGCGGCGATTTTCCTGGCCAACAATCCCCAGCACCGACTTCAAAAATTCCTGGCCGTTCGGGTCGTTGCGAAAATTCGCATCAGATACCAGCACGCTAAACATCTCCGCCGCGCCCTCATTCAGCCCGCTCAACACCGCCGCTTGCAGCCAGCGGCTTTTCACATCAGTGCGGATGATTTGCGCGAGCGTTTGCACGCGTTCGGTCTGGTGGATTTGGGCAAGAAACAAAGCAAATTGATAACGCACGCGCGGCGACGGATCGGCGGCGAGCGGCGCAAGCTGGTCCCACAATTTCTCAGGGATCAATCCGCTGGGCGCGATGAATCTCGCGGCGGTCAACACCCCTTGTTCGCGCACGCCTTCGTACGGATCACTGAGTGCCTTGGCGGTGTGCGGCTCCATCAATGCCTTGCCCGCGCGGCCATCGGCAGTGACTTGCAAGCCGTCCAGAGCCCGTAACGCATGCATTCGCGCCAGCGGCGGCACGGTCATGTCGAAGAGCAACCGAATCAGTGGAACAATCGCCGTGCGATCCTGCCGTTCAAACAACAATCGCGCGGCGGTATCGCGCTGCCAGCCGTTTGGATGCCGCAGGTTCAGTACGAGCAAATCTGTCGTGGCCTTCCCAAGTTGTGGTGCTCGCGGTTGTTTGAAGTTGAGCGGCACGATGCGATAGATGCGGCCCGGCGCGGGCCCACCGGCGGCGAGAGAATTGGTTTTTCCAGCTTTGCCAGCGGACAATTTTGCGCGAGCGGTCCCGGCGACGTAAAGCGTCCCGTCCGGCGCATTCGCGATGCACCGCAGTTGAAACGATTCATCTTTGACGGCGAAAAATTCCCGATCCAGTTCGGTGTCAGGCCGCGACGCCATCCATCCGACTCCGTCGGATTTGAGTTTATCGCGATGAATGACATTGCCGCCCGTATCAATCTCGAAAGCATCTCCTGAGAAGTCCGGCGGAAACGCGCTGCCCCGATAAATGACCAGGCTGGTCGCCGCCGAAAAGCGCATGGCCGTCGCGCCATCGGGATAAAACGCCACCAAATTTTTTCGGTCGGGCGGATAAATGAAACTGTCGGGACCGGTCCCCGCCAGGTTTTCGACCGGCGGCGGCATTTCAAACCACGGATTACGCGCGGCATTGGCCGGATACATCACGGCCTGCAAATGCTTTCCCGGACTGCTGACGAACGTATGCCCGGTATTGTCGAACGCCATGCCCGACGGATCGGAACCGCTCTCGGACGTGAGCACAAACGAGCGCGGATCGAAGGCGAAATTTCCATTGCTCAAAATAATGGATTGGATTGGCGAACTGCTCGAGATCACATCGCCGCCCGTTCCCGCTGTCGCGGCGTGGATGCGGTTGTCCAATCCCCACGCCAAACCGGTGATCGTCACATCGCCGCTCGTCCCGTTGGTGGTCTCGCCAAAACTCTTGAACACCTCGCGGCGCACGTCGGCCACGCCATCGCTCGTCGTGTCTTTCAAATATAAAATTTGCCCGCCCGCCCCCACGAATACGCCACCGCCATAACAAAGGATGCTGGTTGGATTGTACACGTTGGTCGCGTAGAGCGTGTTCGTGTGATAGACGCCGTTGGTGTCCGCGCCCGATAAAAGACGGATGCGCCCCAGCGAACCTTCACTCGCCTTGCCGGCTTCAAGCACGAACAAGCGGTCGTTCTCGTCAAAAGTCATCGCCACCGGTTCACTCACCAGCGATTCACCGGCAACGAGTTCAAGACGAAACCCGCGCTCAACATAAAATGCCTTCGCAATTTCCAACTGTCCGGGAGAAATAACCGCTGTTCGGCGGACAGCATTCGTGGAAGCGACAGTGGTGTTGGTAGCGATGCGAGAAGAATTAGTAAGCGTGGCCGTATTAGTTTGCGCGACCGCAAAAAAGCAGGCGATGAACCAAATTACTGCGCACAGGCCGGGCTTCATTATTGATAACATCATACAAAAACTGCCGTTGGCAAAGCCGGAAAATCCCCATGAATCCGAAAGCCCCTCCAAATAATTTTATAAATAGCCGCACTTATCCGCACTTAAGCGAGCCAACGCGAACTTATCCGAACCATCGTCCGCTTGAGCTTGCCCCTGATCGGTTGGACTGGCGTTTTGTGATCATTCATAGTGGAAACCACTTGGCCGATGTCAAAGAATACAACTCCTTTCAATGCCAGGAAGCTATCACACGTCCAAGCGGCGCGCAACCGGTCGAACTTCAAACAAATATACTTTCCGCCGTTATCAAGTCGCCGCCGAAATCGGCTTGCCGCCTTGGACTGATCCGGACCCCGGCGTAAGCGGCTCGCGAAAACTCCGCCACATATTGCGCGGCAGGCAGCCGAGCACGATCAGAAAAACCTGGCTCAGCACGAACGCGATCAGCCAATGAAACGCCGCGTCCATGAAACCGTACGAATGCAAACCGATGCCGAGCATATTCACGCCGAACCACGAAAAACTCGTCACGATATTTCCAAAAATAGCCATGTTCATCAGCCCGCGCTCGCGCACCATGCCGCCCCAGCGCGCATGCAAAATCGTCGCGTTCCAAATCACGATCAACAACGCGCCATTCTCCTTCGGGTCCCAACCCCAAAACCGTCCCCACGATTGGTCCGCCCAAATTCCGCCCAGCACCGTGCCCACAAAACTGAACAACGTCGCAAAACAAACGATGCCATAAACCATTTTGGCGAGCGCCTTGCCGATGTCCGGTTGCGTCGCAGTCGCGGAAACTTTCTTGGATTTGGGCGCGACCGCCTCCGCATTGCCCGCTCCGGCTTTCCGCGAAAGAATCGGCGTGAACATGCCGAGCGTGATGTAAGCCACCGCCAGCAAACCCGCCACAAATGTCGAAGCATAACCCAGCGTCACGATCACCACGTGCGTGGCCAGCCAGAAATTCGTGTCCAACACCGCGCGCATCATCTCCATCGTGTCCGCGCCAATCGCCAGATTATGCGCGATCAACAGCGTCACAAATCCCGCCACCGACGCCACCGCATTCCCGATTCCAATCTTATACACCCGTTCCAGCACGAGTCCCAGCACGCACGCGCCCCAGCCGATGAAAATCGCTGACGAATAAAGATTCGTCACTGGCGGACGCCCTTCAAGCACCATGCGGAAAATCAATCCCGACGTATGCACCACCCACGCCAGCAAAATCAAATAAAACGCCGAGCGGCGAAATGCCTCCGACAAATCCGGCACCACGCCGAAAGTCAGCAACCCACCCGCCGTCAACACGAACGCAAAAATGTACATGATCATCGCATGCAAAAACGCCTTGAGATCATTATAGAAAAATTCGTGGCGTCCTTTGGCCATTTCCGCGGGGAGATTTTTTTCGAGCCATTGCGTATAATCGGACACTGCTTGATTGAACGCCGCCGGGTTGCCATCGTGGTACGCGGCGGCAGCCGACGCCAGCCAACCCATCGGCGCAAATATTTCGCGTGCCTGAATGGATTCCGTGACGCCCGTGCCGAGATTGCCCCAGTCATCTTTTGCCGCGGCCGGACGCATCGGCGGAATGATTAGCGGATACATCGTTCCCGCGCCCGGTTCTTCCTGCAAATTCTTGAACTCGCCAAACACGCTCGTGATTTTGTCGAACGCGTCCTTGTCATAAGTCTTGCCATCCTCTTTCGCTTGCACCGCCGCGACACCCGGCTCAATCGCCGCCTGGATCAAATCCAGGTCCGCCGCAAAGTCTTCGCGTCCCGGCGGGTTCAATGTGAATTTCAACCGCTGATAAAGCCCGACTGCATTTCCCAGTTTCAACACCTGCCGTTGCAACGGCGTGCGCAACTGATCATCCACCGTTTCCGCTTTGCCCGCCTGCGCCATGATTTCCGGCAGCAGCGGTTTGAGTTGGTTGAAAGTGTAATAACGCAAACCGGATTTTTCCACGCCCTTATCCTGAAGCTTCAACTCGCCCAGCAGGTCGGGATGATGAATCAAAAATATCGGCCGCTCGTCCGCCTGTTCCGGCTGCGTCATCACTTCCAGCAACCACTCGGTGGATTTCAGTTTCTTCGGATGATGCCAGAATTCCCACGACGGAACCATTTCCAGCGGCAGGTCGGCGGTGCTGCGCATCTGCAACAGCGAATTGCGCGCCACGGAATCGAACGGCTGCACGCGCCCGTTCATCAGCACCGGCAGCCGCCCAAAATCGCGCACGTGATAAATGCCTTCGGGCTTCGGCGCGAGTACGGCGATGACTTCGCTGGCGAAAAGGGCCAGGAAGAACCACGGCATTACTTTATAGAGTATTTTCATGCGTTTTTCCTTTTCACAGCAAATCCAATTAAATGAGACATGAACTGGATAATCAACCCCAAAGCGATCATGATGCACGCCAGATAAGGCGTCAGCCAGCCCGGGTTTTTCACCACTTGCAACACCGTCGCCGGTTTCTTCGGCATCCTCTCATCAAAACTTGCCTGATAATAAGTGATACCCCGGTAGCGCAACGGATAGTTCATCTTAATCAGCACCTCACGGTCCTCGTTGTCCGTCGGATTGACCAGGCGGATGCGGCTGGAAAAATTCTTCGGGATGTCCGTGCCTTTATAAATGTCGTGGTTGAATTTCAACAGGCTGATGGTGTAAGGCTCATAATAGCGCTTGAATTGAAACGCCATCTGATAAGTCTTGTTCCCCACGCTGATGGTTTCGCCCGGATTTTCCGGCGTCGCCCACAGCAGCCACGTCCCGAGCGAACCCTGATTATTAAGCAACTCGACCACCACGCCGGGAAAATTGCGACGTTCAGTATCCGTCACCGTTGGTTCCGGCGTGACGATCGTGCCCGCCAGCATTCCCTGATTTGCATGCACGTCTATCGCGTTCCCGCCCGGGCGACTAAATAACTGGCACTTCGCCCAATAGTTTTTCACGCGAATCGTGAACGGCAATTTCTCGTCCTTCAATTCCCCCTTCTTCACCAGGACATCTTCGGGAAACGTAGCCATGCTCGCGCCGCCCATATCGCCCGCCAGCGAAACCGCCAGCAAATTACCACCCATCATCGGCGCGAACAAAAACGAAAGCGAATATTGTTTGCCATCCAGCGAAAATGTTTGCGGGCTTTGTTCCTTGCTCGGCACTAAATACGTTCCGAAAGTTTTTCCGCCGGAAACAATTTCCACCAGCGCCGCCGAGCGCACCGCATCGTTGTCACCCGCCGTTTCCGGCAACGCCAGCAGCGAAAAATTCGTGTACGCGCCATGATCCGCCGCCACAGGAACCGCCATCGGCGGCGGCATTTCTTCGACATCGCAATTCGGCCAGTAATTTTTCACGCGAATCGTCACGGGCAGCGCGGCATTTTGGATTTCGCCCTTGCGCGCGAGCAATGATTCGGGAATCGAAACAATCTGGTCGCTCTTGGGGTCGGATGAATCCACCATCACCAGTTCATTCGCGCGAAAATCCTCGGAGTAATTGCGCGTCGTGCCCTCGAACAATTTCATGGAACTTTCGCGCGCGAGCAAATCCGTCAGCAACTGCCCGAGCAGCAGCAAAATCAATCCCAGATGGATAAGCTGAATGCCGATTTTTTTCGTCGTGAATTGAAACCGCTTGATGTGCGCGACGATCAAATTGACCAGCAGCAACCCGCCCAGCAAATAACCGCCGGGCAGCAAAATCGGCCAGGTGCTGTCGCCGATGGTAGGCCGCCAGATATACCAGCTTTTGAAATAGCGCACCTGCGCCGCATAAAGCCCTTCATGCACCTGCGCGAGTGTGCCGACAAAAATCAGCACCAGCCCGGCGCACAACAGCACCACGGTCAGCCGCAGTGAACAAAGAAATTTGACGACGCGATTAACCATTGGGATAGCGAACGGATTGCACGAATTTCAGGAAATCATCTTTGACGCGCGCCGCCGCCGGCGTATCGCCCGTCAATTTGTAAAACCAGGTCTGCCCATCGCGCGGCCAAATGATTCCGACGATGCGCGTGTCTTTGCCGTTTTTGCCTTTGCCATTCACATCCACCAGCATCGCCTTGCCGCCCGGCACATCCAGCGGCGTGAATGCCTTGCTCGTTTCGTCATCGCCCAGCGGAGCTAAACCGACCTGCCCGCGCCAGCGATTGATGTTCATCAAAAATCCGCCGCCCTCGCCCGCCAGTTGGCTCACCGTCACACTCGCGTCACCGTCCGGACCGTTAGCAACATATTTCGCAAGCACGAACTGTGGAGTCTCGGCTTCGTGCCAGCCGGTGGGAACGATCCATGCCGGTTTGTCCGGTTCCGGTGATGGAATATTTACCGGCGCGGCGCCGGTGTTATCTTGCGGCATTTGCCCCGTGTCACCCGCGCTGGACATCTCGACGTGCGGCGAAGGAATTTCCGCGCCGCTCACGAACGAAACCGATTTCAGAAAATCAATCATCGCCGGTTTCTGCGCCGCGACAGTTTGCGCATTGCCGATGAGTTTGAAAAACCAGGTCGTGCCCTCGTGCGGAACCACCGCCACGAGCACTTCATTGGAAGAAGTTGAATTACCGGTGGTCGAACCCGTCAAATTGACCAGCGAACCTTTGGCATCGCCGACCGTGACGGGTTCCGTAAGCTTCGCCAGTTCGGCATCGCTCAACGGCGGCAAGCCGGAAGTATCGCGGACGACATTGATCAAGCTAAGCTGGCTCGCGCCTTCGCCGGGAAAAGACATCACCGACAATTCGGCTTTATGATCGGCGATGGAAAAAAGCGCGACGCTCATTTTCGCCGCCGGCACTTCCGTCCAGCCGGAAGGTAACTGGAACCGGATCGGCGACGGCGCAGGCGGCTCGGCAACTTTCGGAACACGAACCACGCTGATTTCCTCGCGATGGCAACCCGCGCCGAGCATTGCCAATAAAACAAGGATGGAGAGACACCGCGAGAGCGATGTTGGGTTGGCAACGGAAGACAGAAAATTCACTTTAGCTTGTTACGTTTTGCTGACCGACAACTGTTTCAGAATATCTAATACAAATTTGGACTGAATGGAAAGAGGTTTTGTTCAAGCGAAGGATGGCGGGTAATAATTGCGCATCAAAAAATAAAGCCGCCTCGAATTCATTCAAAGGCGGCTTCATTGACATTGCATTGGTCGCCACTCGCGGCGACTGGCCGATTAACCCACCGGCCCCATGCCCAGCAGGAACTCAATATTGCTGCCGGTTTTCTTGAGCTTATTGAGCATCAATTCCATCGCTTCAACCGGCGGCACGCCCGTGAGCGCGCGGCGCAGGACAACGACTTTGTTGTACTCGTCCGGGTGATAGAGCAATTCCTCTTTGCGCGTGCCGGAAAGCTCGATGTTGATCGAAGGGAAAATGCGGCGGTCCACCAAATGGCGGTCGAGATGCACTTCCATGTTGCCGGTGCCCTTGAACTCTTCAAAGATAACTTCATCCATGCGCGAACCGGTGTCCACGAGCGCCGTCGCAATGATCGTGAGCGAACCGCCTTCTTCAATATTGCGGGCCGCGCCAAAAAAGCGCTTGGGTTTGTGCAGCGCGTTTGCGTCCACACCGCCGGAAAGAATTTTTCCCGAGTGCGGCTGCACCGTGTTATAGGCGCGCGCGAGACGCGTAATAGAATCGAGCAGGATGACGACATCGCGTTTGTGCTCGACCATGCGCTTGGCTTTTTCGATGACCATTTCCGCGACCTGCACATGGCGTTCGGGCGGTTCGTCGAAGGTCGAACTGATCACTTCCGCGGGCTTGCAACTCCGCTCCATGTCCGTCACTTCCTCGGGGCGTTCGTCAATCAGCAGAATGAATAGATACGCGCCGGGATCGTTTTTCAAAATCGCATTGGCGAGCTTCTGCATCAAAACCGTCTTGCCCGTGCGCGGCGGCGCGACGATCAATCCGCGAGTGCCTTTGCCGATCGGACAAACGAGATCCAGCACGCGCGTGGATAATTCGTCCGGCTGCGTCTCCAAAATAAAACGGCGATTCGGAAACAGCGGCGTCAAATTATCAAAATGCGTCTTGTCCTTGGCCTTGTCCGGTTCTTCCGTGTCAACCGCTTCAACTTTCAGCAGCGCGAAAAAACGCTCCTTGTCCTTGGGCGGACGGATTTGCCCGGCGACCAGGTTGCCCGTCTGCAAATCGAAACGGCGGATTTGCGAAGGCGAAACGTAAATGTCTTCCGGGCACGGCAGGTAATTGAAACTCTGCGACCGCAAAAATCCGAAACCTTCCGTAAGCACTTCCAGCACGCCCTCGGAGAAGAGGACACCGCTGCGCTCGGCATTTTTTTGCAGGATATGAAAAATGACTTCGTGCTTGCGCATCGTGCCGAAATTTTCCACGCCCAAATCCTTCGCCATCTGGTTCAGGTCGGACATGGTCATCGCCTGGAGCTTCGCGATATTCAGCGAAGTGGCGATGACGTCGCGCTTGCCGGGGGGACGCGCAGGTTCATCACGCTCGTCTTCGTCATGAGCCTCGACCGGCCGCGTGGGAGGTTCGAGCTTCATGGGCGCGGGCTGCGACGGCGGCTGCGGAGGTTCGGGATCGGAAACGGGAGTGGAACCGACGCCGTCCACCGGCGCGCCATCACCATCAAATGGGAGACCGTCGGGAGGAATTCTTCCGGCCGCCTTGAGCTTGCCCGGAACTTTGGGCTTCGCGGCCTTCTTTGCACTGACTTTAGCCATAAACTTTAAAATGTAATTTGTTAAATTCGCCGCGATGTGGAGACAACCTTTCCAATCACTCCTTCGCGACGACGGGTTGGACGACCCAGAACTGGATTAATTTAAAAAATCTCGAGACGGCTTACCAACCGGGGTTACCGAAAGATTTATTAACTCTTCTCAATACGGCAAGGGAAATCTTGCAGTCAATTCATGGACACGTTGCCGGACTTTGGCCACGGTGTCAACATTCTTGATGTCCATCAAAACTTCACTGATCATGTCCGCGATGGCCGCCATCTCCGGCTCCTTCATTCCACGCGTCGTCACCGCGGGCGTGCCCAGACGGATGCCGCTGGCCTGGAATGGCGAGCGCGTCTCAAACGGGATGGTGTTTTTGTTCACCGTGATTCCCGCTTCGTCGAGTATGATCTGACAATCCTTGCCAGTGAGCCCGCGCGCGCCCACGTCCACCAGCATCAAGTGGTTGTCCGTGCCGCCGCTGACCAACCGATAGCTGTTGCGCCGCATGCCTTCGGCCAACGCCGCGGCGTTGCGAACGATCTGCTGCTGGTAATTGCGAAACGCCGGTTGCAGCGCTTCGTGAAAACAAACCGCCTTGGCCGCAATGACGTGCATCAACGGCCCGCCCTGGATTCCGGGAAATGCCTGCGAATCAATTTCCTTCGCGTAACGCTCCTTGCACAGGATGAGTCCGCCGCGCGGCCCACGCAACGTCTTGTGCGTCGTGGTCGTCACAAAATCCGCGTGCTCAATCGGGCTCGGATGCAACCCCGTCGCCACCAAACCCGCGATGTGCGCGATGTCCGCCAGCATCAACGCGCCAACTTCGCGCGCAATCGCGCCCATTCGCTCAAAATCAATGATCCGCGGGTACGCGCTCGCGCCAACGGTGATCATTTTGGGCCGATGTTCCCGCGCCATCCGCGCAAGTTGATCGTAATCAATGCGCTCGTTTTCTTTGTTCACGCCGTAGTGAACGATCTCAAAAAATTTGCCGGAGAAATTCGCCTTGTTGCCGTGCGTCAGATGGCCGCCGTGGGTCAAATCCATCGTAAGCATCTTGTCGCCGGGCTTAAGGAAAGCGAAATAAACCGCCATGTTCGCGCCGCTGCCGGAGTGCGGCTGGACGTTCGCGTGTTCGGCGCCAAACAATTTGCGCGCGCGGTTGATCGCCAACTGCTCGACCGTATCCACGTTTTCGCAACCGCCGTACCAGCGCTTCTTGGGATAACCCTCGGCATACTTATTCGTGAGCACGGAACCCTGCGCTTCCATCACCGCCGGACTGGTGAAATTTTCGCTGGCGATGAGTTCGATATTTTCCTGCTGGCGATGAAGCTCAAGGTCAATGGCGTCGGCAATTTCCGGGTCAACGGCTTTGAGTCCAAGTTCGTTATAAGAAGCGATGTTTTCCATTTTATTTACGCGGCGTTCGTGGCGGCCGCCTTCGAAATGCGCGCTGCGAAAGGCGTCCACGATTTTTTTGGCTAGTTCGGGCGGGGTCACGTTGGCCCCAAGACAAATCACATTGGCATCATTATGCTGGCGCGCCAGCGATGCCATTGGCTCACTGAAAACCTGCGCGGCACGAATGCCGGGAATCTTATTGGCGGACATGCAGATGCCCGCTCCGGTGCTGCAAACCAGAATACCCAGTTCGGCCCGGTGCGAAAGCAAACTTTGCCCCACCGCTAACGCGTAATCGGGATAATCGGTGGACGCCGTCGAATGCGTGCCCAAATCCACGAGGCTGACGCCTTCATCAAGCAAATAATTTTTCAGCGTTTCCTTGAGCGCAAATCCGGCATGGTCCGCGCCCAGCGCGAAAGTGACGCGCTCGCCAAATTCCTCCTGCTCTTCCGCCGCTACTTCCTGGTCCTGGTCCACAAACCGGATCAAGGTCGCAATCCCCTGCTCGATCTGGTCGCGGCAATTCATATAGACCTCGTACGAACCACCGATGGGATCGCTGATGTCCTTCTCGAAAATATCCAGCGTGTCGTCGAACTCGCGAAGCAAAAAAGTTTTTTCCGCCGCCTGCGGATACAATAGAAAAACTGTATCCACATGACTGTGAGTCATTCCAAAAATATAATCCGCTTCAGCGACCAACTCGCCGGTAAGCTGGCGGCTGCGTTGCCGGGAAATATCTATGCCCAATTCCTTGACCGCCTGCACCGCGTACGGGCTGGGAGCCTGTCCTTCCATCGCGCCGATGCCCGCCGACAGCACGCGGATGTCGCGGCGGCCCTTCATCACATGGCGAAAGATGCCTTCAGCCATGGGGCTGCGGCAAATATTTCCAGTGCAGACGAAAAGGATGGTTTTCATGGATGCTTAACCTGTCTCAACTTGCGGCGGGTGAGAGAAATCGTCAACCGCGAAATCAGGGGGCCTGCGCCCGATTGATAAGTGATAGACCTTTGATCAAATCCAGCGCGCGTCCCAGCACGGGATCACGCATGATGCGCGGCTCGTTTTCGATTTCCTTCTCGGTCATCGGCGGCGCGACTTCATCCAGTTCCATGCCCGGACGTTCCCGGCGTTCGCGCATCAACTCGGCTTCATTGATCTGATGCTGGCGTACCGGACGGTTCGTGACCGACATAGGTGTGGTCACGGAATCACCTATGAGGCTGGCGATCAATCCTGAAGAACTCGCAATCTCTTTGTAGGGATCGGCATAATAGGACCGTTCATCTTCCGGCTTCACGTTCACTTGAATGTCCGGTTTGACGCCCTTGGTCGAAATCGCTTCGCCACCGCCCAACTTGATCGCCGAAGTCGCGATGCGCAAAAACTGGCCGTTCTTCAAAGGATATTCCTGGCTCATGGCCGCTTCACCGGCTGTGGTGGCGCCCAGCAAAATTGCCCGGTCATCACCGCGCAAAATTGCCGCGAGCGCTTCAGCCGCAGCAGCCGTTTCCTGATTCACGAGAATGGCGAGCGGAACCGTCACGGCATCCGTCTTGGTCTTGGATTGCACCACGCCGTTACCCCAATCAAGCAAAGGCCGTTCTTTCGCGATAAATAAATCCGCCGCCGAAACCGCCGCTGAATAATCCGTCCCTCCAGCGAAACGCAAATCCAGCACCACACCTTTCAACTGGTTCGTTCCCGGCAAGTCTTTCAACGCTTTGGAAATCTGTGCCGACAATCCCTCGCCCACATGGCCCACGCGCAAATACGCCACGCCGTCGTCATACAAAACCGTCTTGGACAACACCGTGGCGTTAGTGGCATCCGGCATGGGCATGGAGCCGCCAGTAAGGGACACCCGACCGTGTAATTCATGCAACAGGCCAAGCACCGAATCGCGATTCAAATCAGTGGCGCTTTCACCCGCGAGATGTTCGCTGATGAGTTTCTTGACTTCCAGGTAATCAGGCGTGGCGTTCGTGTCCTCGGCCACGCGGGCGCGCAACGGTTGTGCCATCAGCATCACCGCTGCCGAGCCAAAAAGGATTTGTCGTAACAACATCATAGTTATTCGATTCGCCGGGCGGAACATCCGTGTTTCTGCGGCGCTCATTTGGAAATATGATGCCGAACCCGCGCGGCGTCGAATGGAAATTGCAACGCATAATCCCCCGCTTGTCCAGCTTTTGTATAATGGGCGCGATGGCGGGCTTTAATATTTCATATAAAGCTAATTGAAGCGCCACCAGATTTCACCCGGGCAACCATTAAGCCAGGACTTTCCCGATGGGGTTTCTCAATCCGGCCGCGACGGGAATGGAACTGAGAAATGCGCCGGCATTGACGCAGAGTAAAAGCATGCCGATTTCCAGGCTGCAATAAGGGTTGGTCCCGTCGAATTGAATGACGGATGGTGGGAAACCCAGGGCGGCGAAGATCATCGGATGGCAAAAGTATAGCAGGCCGATCACCGTGAGCGCGGCCAGGTTGGCTATGAACGCGCTTTCCTGCCATTGACGGAACCAAAGCCATCTCGCGGGCACACCGAAGCTGCGCAGCAGCGCCGTGACATATAAATTCTGGCGAAATTCCAAAACCGCGATGGCGCCAAAAACCAAAGCCAGGGTGAATCCCAACCCAATGGCGAGCCCGGCCCGCCACTGGCGTTGCCGCTCCTTGAGTGATTCCCATGCGCGGATCAATTCGAGCGGGCTTTGGATTTGCGGCGTAAGCTGCTCCATCGAGAATAAAATTTGCACGGCTTCCACCGTTTGGGCCATCGGCGGGGCATCCTCACGCCGCTGGAAAATCAGCGTGTCAACGTATCCCATCCGTTGCTCTTCAGTCAGCCAGTCTTGTGGCACGATCAAAATGTTTTCCAAAGCCAGGGGGCGCAGGAAATCGTTTGGACGCCGGACCATCGCCAATCCGCGGCGATGATTCACCGTTACCTCCACCAAAGTGTTTTCTGGTAAAGATTCGCTCAGGCAAATCAAGGGAGTTTCAAGGGAAAGCAAATTCGTTATCGGCCCCAGCGTCGTCGTGGAGTAACTGAACACGGCAAGGTCATTTCGCCACTCGGTTTGACCGCGAACGTAGAGTTGCCGCAAGCGAAGAAAAGAACCGTACCTCGATAATTCCGCCATGCGGTTCATGCGCTCGCTGACCAGTAAATCCTGATCCACCGGCGATACCGTTTCCCGCACCAGCAATGTGTTAAGGCCAAAATGCTCCAACCGCTCCCGCAAACTTCGCTCAAGCAAGTTCAGGGAGATGAGCATCACCGTGGCCACCGCAACCAGCATTGCGGTCACGAACCAGCGGGCCAGAGGACTTCCCGGCTGTTCAAACCAGCGCGAGCAGGTGTCTTTCCAAAGGTAGGAAACGATTAAAATCAAGGATTTCATGGGCCAATGGTTGCAAACGGTGGTCATGCGAACTGACCACACAAATGCGATCGCCTTGCACGAATTCCCTCAGCGCCCCGGCTATGACCTGGGTGTTGAGGTCATCGAGGCCTGAGGTGGGTTCGTCCAGCAGAAGCACAGTGGGCGATTTCACCAATGCTCTCGCGATGGCCGCGCGTTGTTGTTGTCCGCCGGAAAGGGTTTGCGGCAACCGCCGGGCAAATGGTTCCAGCCCCAGCCGTCCGAGCCAGCGTTCTGAGTTCTCGCGGATCTCCTTTCGGGAAAGTCCGGCCAGGCTTCCCGCCAATTCCAGGTTGCGGCTGACGTTTGCCAGCGGCAGGAGATTTAATTGTTGAAAGACGTAGCCGACCTTGCACCGTTGAAAATCCGGCTGGGTTGGCCGTCCGCCATTTGGAACCACGATCTCTCCGGCTTGCGGTTCCAGATAACCCGCGAGAAGTCTTAACAAGGTGGATTTGCCACAGCCCGAAGCGCCCTTGACCCAAATGATTCCCGGTGAAAATGAGTGAGTAAAATGATTGATCACCCATTGAGAGGATGAATGATAACGATAACAAATCTGCGAACACGTCAAAGAGGAAGTCATGGTTCCCTCACCTCGGAAATATCAATGGCCACATCCGCCTGGCCTTCGGCAACGACCTTCGCCCCGGGACAAATGTGAGTCACTCCTTCCGTCCAGTTACGCCGTTGAAAATAAGCCGGACAATACAGGATCAAAGCCAGCTTTGGAACAATGCGCATCGGTTTTTCCAGCTTTAACCAAAGCGCTCCCGGAACCTCCATGCCCACCATCGGGCCAGCCCTGGCCACATCCTCGGGGCGGATTACAAAGTACGCCGCCGGTTCTTCGCGGAATTGCGCGCGTTCAATTTTCTTGCACGCAAAGGTGGCTTCCAATTCGACATTGGCGGATTCCTGAATGGTCGCCCGCAACGAACTCGGCGGCAAAGCCGCCCACGCCGAATCGTACAGCGCGACCCGGACTTGAATCTGGCTTAAGTCGCGCGCGACCCCCAATTCCTGCCCCGAACTCACGGGGTATTGAGTCACTCCGTCGGCCAGCAGCAGGCTCACGGTTAATTGCCCGGAAAACGGCATCTTGATTTGTGACATCTCCTGCTTGCGCTTGAACTCCAGTTCCCGGCGGTCCCATTCTGCCCGCTGCTCATCAAGGTCCACTCCCGATAATACCAGGTTGGTCTTGGCCAATTCCTCCAGGCCGCGCCGGAGCAGGAGCGATTCCTCATGCGCCAGGGACAAACTTTCGCTCCGCAAATCCGGGGTTTTCAAATCCGAAACCGAGGCGGCCAGATCCTGATTGGTTAACAACCAACCCGTCAGGGCCTCCTGCCGTTCGGCTTCCCAAAGATCGCGAGTCAATTTCAACTTTTGCCGCGGCAACTCCAGTTCCTGCAAAGTTTTTTCGCGCTGTTCCATTTTGGATTTTGCCTCCGCCAATGCGTTGCTCTCGGAGATCAGTAAATCGGACTCCATTTCCGCCCACACCTCCCCGACCGCCAGGTTGGTTTGAAAGGTTGCGACATGCAGGCGGAGCAACCCAGACATCGGCGACACCATGACAAAACTATTTTTGGCCTGAACTTTGCAGGATAAGGTCGCCAGTTGAAGTTGATCACTCAACGGATAGTTTTCCCATTGCCACGCCGGAAGAGGCTGCGTCATCTGTCTCGCGGAATCTTTTGCCCGTTGTGGCGAACATCCTGAAAATAATATTTCCGCCGTGGCGACGCCAAAAACCAAACCGCAGGTGATCAATGCGGCGAACCATCTTCGGACAACCGGCGGCCATTTTGAAATCGCCGGGTTAATCCATAGCTGAAAAAAACCGCCCTTAGAATTTCCAGTTGTCATTATCAAGAAACCAAAAAAGCGTTTCCAATTCTGCCCGCTCGCTTGCAAGTTTTTGTTGTTCTCGTCTTAACTTCTGGCGGGTTTTGAATTCTCGCTGCCAATCCTCGAAATTGGCCGGCGGAGGCAGAAATGCCAGCAGGTTCAGTTGGCGTTTGATTTGATTTTCCTGTCCGCGGATCTCGGGAAAGACATGTTGCGCTCCCACTAACTGGCCGATTAAAGCCTGCGATTCCAACTCGAACTGGCGGCGCTCTAATTGCTGGCTTCTCCGTTCCTGCCGAAGCTGGCGCGAGACATATCCCCGCGTGTCAATTTGCCAAAAAAAATCCGCGTTCGCCTGCACCGCGCTCGTCTGGAAAAATTGTCCGCCGTTTCCATATTGCTGGTAAAGCGGCGGCGCGGTGACTGACAAATATAATTCCGGCCAATATTGCAATTTGATTCCCTGAACGCGGGCGCGGGCTCCGGCCAGTTCAATCGCCGCCATTCGCATCTGTAATTGTCCCACGCGATGAGTGTCGCCCAGGGAAAGTGCTTCATAATCCAGCGAAGGCAGCCCCGCGCTCGTGAGCTGCCAGCGCCGGCTGCGATCGCCGAAGAGAGTGCTGGCTTGTTCACTCAATTCGTCTTCCTCTTTCGCCAGGGCGCTTTTTTCCAGCGCAACTTCCGTCAAGGCATTTTGACCGAGAACAGGGTCGAGCAACACCCACTGGCGGGCGGCGCGCTCTTGCGCCTCCATTTCGTCCATTCGTTCGCGCCAATCTTTTTCCGCATAAAAAACTTTGATCAGGTTGATGAGTTCCGTGCGTTCCGTCAATGCCAGCGCCGTCTGCGCGCGTAACAAAGAAAGGTGGGCGGCGAACAACCGGGCGTTAAAACCCACCACACCGGGAACATTGATAAAACTGTCCGCGCTGAAGGTGACATCACCGGGAGTGGTGCTGGGAATATCGGTGAGGCTCCGGCTCAAGCCGGAACGCAGGCTCAGTATGGGAAGCAAATCGCGGTAAACCGCGCGCACCTCCTCCTGCGCGTTGGTCACTTCGATGCGCGCCGACCACAGCTTGAGATTGCCCAGGCGAACCTTCGCCACCGCTTCCGGCCAGTCCAGTAGTTGCCCGGGCAATTCTGTCTGGCCTTTCAAATTCGCGAGCCATTCCCGCTGCACTTCGGGCATCTCTTTATGCACCCGTTTGGGAGCGGAAAGACACCCGCTCAGCATCACGGCCAATCCGATAAATAGCAGCGAGCGAAACATGTTGGAAAAAGTAAAAGCCCGCCTGTGCCCCACGCACGAGGCGGGCTGTAATGCGCAAGTTTAAAAATGCTCAGTAGAGCATGGCATAGCTGCCGGACACCGCGAATGCGGAAACGCCGGGAGCGTCTAGAGTCCCCGTAAATGTCCCCGCCGTGGCGCTCGAAGCGTTAAAGGTAATATCGCCCGTCGCGCTGCCTGGAACCGTCTGAACGAAATGATAAGTAGCGGACGTGGGTGAATTGATTGTATAGGTATAAGTGCCCGATCCGTTTCCAGACAAGCCTCCGGCGCTGATGGATGCCGTCCAGGCGGTATCAGAAGTGTAAGTAAAGGTAGTCGTTTGCGGCAGCGGCACCTGGGCATTGGGGGGCGCGCTGGCACTGGTGACGACTATCTGAATACTATGTCCCGTCAAGGGCGCGGGCGGCACAGCGGGCGCGCCGGAGTCACCACTACTGCTCCCTCCGCCTCCGCCGCCACCGCCGCAGCCGGAAGTCATCATCAACATGGTAGCCAAGAGGCAGCCCGCCATCGCGGCCGTCAGCTTTTTTAGTTTAATCATTTTCATTTTTAGTTTGTTGGTTTTTGTTTATTGCCTTCCGAATTAGAACGAATGGTTGATGCTTGGCGGTCTTACGGTAATGAACCGGTTTTCCCAGTGAAGTGGCAGTCCTTGATGTCCTTCTCGGCTTTTTCATTCTCAATCAATTCCGGCCATACGTGCCCCACAAAAAATCCCATCGCCATATTGAGCCGCACATAGCGTTCCTGGCCGGGTTCCAATACCAGGCTGGCGCTGCGGGTTACTTCCGTGGTGGTGCTGATCTTGTAATTGCCCGCCGGGCGGTCTATGAAGAAATATCCCTGGGGCACGGCATTCCCCACGGTTTCATCGTTCACCTTGACCGCCGGTTGAACTGCCGCGCCCAACACAGCTTTCCGGTAAACATAAATACGCCCATCACCAGGTGGAATGGGCCCTTCGGTACTGTGCAGTGCGCTGTATTGGGGACCGCCGGCACAACCCGCGACAAGAATTACGGTCGCCAGCAATAGCAGGACTAATCGAATATTTTTCATAAGTTAAGTGATGAATTTTTTAATGGTTGTTTTTGGTTTCTAATGGAATAGCTGTGGATAAGCGCACGAAGCTTTGTTCGACGGGGAGATAGAACCCGACCAGGGAACCATCAGCCACCACGAGATCGGCTTCGTAAATATTGGAACCTTCGACTTTGACGATTTGATCTTGCGTGTGGAATACCTTGCCCAAGCGGATTGATCCCGACTCGCGCCAGGTCGTCCCGGCTTTAAGCACCGTGAGATAGGTCGTTCCCAAACTGGCTCTCACTTCCTTAACTAATTCAAAGGAAGCGCCGGAAGCGGGAGTGAAGGAATCCACCGGCGTTTGTTTCAAATGCACCACATCAAAGGCGCATCCGGTGAACCATGCGACCGCGCTCGCAAGCAAAACAAAAATGGCGGCGCGGCGAATTGAAAAGATAATCATTTGGATTTTCCTATCGGGAGGTGGCCTTGGAGAAGTCCCCTGTCCTGCTAACTTTCAGGACAGGGGTGTGATGCGCACTCAATGTCTCAAGCAGGACGGGCTTGAGTTAAGTGGCAATCCTGCGGGTTCCCCATAAGGAATAAAAAGCTTCTTAAAAATGCAACGTATAAGACGCCGACAGGGAGTGCGTGCCGACGTGGCTGATACCGTCCGGGAAGGTGGCAAGGTACTTGTATCCCACCCCGATTTCACTGCGCTCACCCAACTTGTAGCGCAAGCCCGCCATGACTTGAACCGCAGGATCAACCTCGCTGCTGCTCGCGCCCAGGGAGAAGCCGCCAACCGAATCCACGGACAGGCTGCTGTAAACCATGCCGCCACCTACCCCGACATACGGATTCCAATGCGAGTCGGGAAAGAGCGTCAGCACGGCATTTCCAAGGATTGGAACTTGATAGTACGAACCAGACAACGAGGCGGACGCGCCACCAGCGGAAGCGGAATCCAGCGAATTATAAATCAAGCCCGTTTCAATCTCACCGCTCAGGCTTAAAGTGGCCGAGGAGTAAAATGTGTAGCCGCCGGCCATGCTAAACCGCGCGCCGGGATTGAATTTGATTTTGCCGGTGACGCCGCCCACGCTGGTCGTGATGTCTTCCACGAGGGAAACGCCGGCATCGGCATTGAAATAAGACCCGGTTTGCCCGGCCTGGAGCGCGGTCGGAATGACCGCAATGCCCGCGAGCAATGCAATAAACAAGGGCGGATTGAGTAAGTTTTTCTTCATGAGTTTATTCTTTGTTTGCTGGTTAACTTCTGGATCTACTGGCCGGGGTATTTTCTCCCCGACACCCAAGCAACGCGGATTTCGGCGGAAGGTTACGAAGTTTTTTTCCCTTTATGCGCTCACCTGACTTTTGCGGCGCGGGAACGAAGACGGACTCTTTTCAACCAGGCAGTTTACCAGCACTCGGGATGGGAAAGGTTATCACAGTTCCAAAGCTGTTTGCTCGACGCGTCCGCCGCCATCCAGATTGACTGTTTTTTAAACTCAGTGTGGCCATCGCAAAACACCATGTTGGCGTCGTCATCATGCCAGTTGCCGACTCCATAATAACCCGTAGGCTGAAGAATAAAGGGATAGGAGATATAAATAGGATCGTCGGGAGTAATAGTAGAGAGAGAAGAATTCGGCGGACGCACAAAGGTCGGGCTGTCACCCACAGCTACCATTTGATCGGGGTGGCATACCAGCGTCTCATGTTCCGGCATATAGCTTCCGCCGCCGGAATCGTCCCAGACAAAATTCCCTCCCAGGCCGAGATTTTGCGGCGGCGGATTGCGCTGCACAGCGCCGAAGGAATTATATCCATAATGAGGAAAGATAAAGGTGTTTGAAGGAAAGAATTGCAGAAATTGATCCGAGGCCGACGCCAGTTGCGGGCAATGAAAAACATCATTACCCGCCGCGGGTCGCAAGGCGCGCTGCCAGTTGCCGAGTCCATCCCCGGCGGTGGCCATCGGATAATAATGATCATCTATCTCATAAATACCCAGGGCGACGCCGATCTGATGCAGGTTTGCAACGCAATTTATTCGCTTCGCCTTGCGCTTGGCGCTATTAAGCGCGGGTAAAAGCAGGCATGACAATAGGGTAATGACTCCGACAACCACGAGAACTTCCAATAGAGTAAAACCTGCTCCGGGCACTGATGAAAAAACTTCCCTGCCGGGCCGTCTCCGCCCCTGGAGCTGAAGAAAAGGCAGCCGTCGTCGGCGATCCGTTGGCGACTGCCCGCGCCATCCCAACCATTCTTTATGAAATATTCGTGATGTCTTCAGCTTTAGTGGGTGCCAACAACACGAAAGAAGCGCTGTGTTGTTATCCCAGTATTGGTCCAGGAACGATTGGTTGTCGAGCCCAATGACTGCCAATTTGTCGGTGGCAACGAATTTGCCATATCCACCCGGTAGCTGGTGGCATTAGTGAACACGTCCCAGTTCAGGACTGCGGCTCCGCTGTGCAACTGGATATGCAAATTACCGGAACTGGTCGTCGTCATATTTGTGGCGGGAGAATTGGTAAAATAATTGTCTGCAAACATGCGCATCACTGCATTCGTTTCCGTCAGGCCAAGGGGAAACACAGTATTATCACCAAATAAGGTGATCTGCACAGCCACCCCCAGTCCTGGAACCAACCAGTAATAATATTGGTTTTGATGTGAATCAACCACCCCATACGGGGGTACAGTGGCTTGGTAATTATGAACTTCATGCACGCGCAATGCAGGAACCGGGCCAATAGTCGGGAGGGCTAAAGTTCCGAATGCATCCACCGTGGCGCTCGCGGTGAAATGGTAGCTCGCTCCAAATTGGTCTCCATAAATTAATCCCTGCCAGGTTACCGTGCGATTCCAAGTCTGCAGGTATCGGACCGTGTTGGTTATATCCAGTGTGGAACTGTTAAAAACCACCAAAGAGCTTGCATCCACGTCCGCATCCACCGCAAAGCCATAATAGAACCGACCTTGGTTCGTCAGACTGTAGTATCGCCAGGCATTTTCATCGCTGGGTTCGATGGTATCCTGTTCCGCCCACCCGGCGCTGGGAAAAGATCCTCCGTCCAAACCACTGGAAGGCGAAATGATATCGGTGCGCAGTATTACTTCATTGCCTTGCTTCGATTGTGAAAAATTCCAGGACTGAGGGCCGTTGGTCGCCGGGGAGCCTGGTACGCCAGGCGATGTCGTCAAAGCCAGCATGGCCGCGACCCCCGTATTGTTGGTGCTGGAATAGGAGCGATTATATTGGCCACTCTGATGCGGCAGATCGTTGGCGCTAAAAACCGGTTGGGCCGAGGCGGAACTGGCTAACAGAGTGCTTAAGCAAAGGTAATGGAATAATTTCATAATTGTTGGTGGGTTATTAAAACGGTACAGGGACGTGGTGGAGGTTAAGGTTTGGTACGGAAAGCAGCGCCGGTTGAATCAATAAGTTTATTCACGCCGTCCAACGCTGTCTGCCGGTGTTCCAAAGCCCAGGCATCCGCCGGGTCTTTGGTTAATAGCTGGTCTATCAATTTGAGAGCCGGACCATAGGCTCCGGCAGAGATTTCCACTTCAGCCCGGCTTCGGAGGACTGAAAGATCACTTGGCTTTCGCTGTTCCCAGATGGTTATTAGCTGGCGCGCAAGGTCAGGGTTTTTTAACTCCAAAGCGAACTGGCAATAGGCCTGGCACTCCGCGGCGGAAGTCTCGGGCGATGCCACCACCCGCTGCATATTGGCAAGACAATTTGTGCCCGCCCAGGGCGAGTCGCTTACGGAACGGGCGCTCAAATCCAATTCCGCACGTGTGGCAAGATATCGCGCAAGCCGCCCAAGGCCAGGCATCATCGAAGGAGAATCGGACGCCATTTGATATAATTGGCATTGCATCCGCATGAGCGCCAAATCAATGACACCCCGCGGCGGCTGCCGATTCTGGAGGAGCATGCCGCCCAGCAGAGGGATCAGTGCCTCCGGGTGATGCTGCCAACTGGATTTGATCTGTTTGACGGCGGTCACGGGGTTGCCCAAAAACGGAAGCAGCAAATCTCTCAGTCCGTCCGTAGCTTCCAGCACGCCCTGTTCAAGACACGGAAGCCGCGGCATCCGCAGATTTCCAGATAATTTCATCAAGGCTGGAGAACCCCCGGAGAGTGGTATAAAAGCAGCAGTAAATGGTTCAGCCTGAAGCCGGCTTAGATTTGTTTTACCCGCGGATTGATCTTTCAACAACGAGTCAAGATCGTAAAAAGTTGCCGTGTTGGCATAGACTTCACAGGCCAGATTAATCTGTTCCCAGGTATTTGAATTTACCTCGTTATGAAGGGGCTTAAGTTGATCCCGGGCGTCGGCCAGGCGGCCTTGCATGGCTAATTGGGCAGCCGTAAGAAAAATCGGAGAGGGATCGTCCGGATAGAGCACCTTGAAAACTGCGATATGATTGGACATCTCCTGGTGCCGCCCCAATAGAAATTCCAAACCCAGGCTGTGCCGGTGGGCGCCATGATGATAAGGATCAAGTTGGATAGCCTGATTGAAAAATTTGAGCGCTTCGGGCGTTGAATCCGCCAGCAACCCCCGGGCAAAAGCGTTGTCCGCCTCATTTAAATTATTCGTCAATGATTCGCGGACATGAAGCACTCCTTGATTAAAAGTTCGCGCATCAAATAATTCATGCTCCCCCAGGCGCACCAGCGCCGCGCCGCGCTGGGAGCCTAAATCAGAACGCCGCATCAGGGCGTCCAATTCCATTTGCGCATGACGCGGTTCGGTCAACACCGTCCACGCTTGCGCCCGTTGCAGGCCCAGAAAAATCGGATCCTTGAAACCCTCGGCCTCGGCCTCTCCCCATAATCGAAGAGCATCACGCCAGCGACCGCCGCGCGCGGCAAGTTCGGCGTCACGCAAGGAAGTGATTTGGCGGGCCGAATCCCGTTCGGTCTTCAACGCATAATCAATGGAAATTCCCAGTGAGGCGATAGCCACCAGGCAACTTCCCATGAGCACGAGAGGGACATTCCGCTGGGCCAGCTTTTGCAATTTCAAAAACGGCCCCGGACGCCGTGCCTGAACGGGGCGGACTTCAAGAACCGCGCGTATCTCATCGGCAAGCTCCATCATGGAGGAGTAACGCTTGTCAATATCTTGCGCCATTGCCTTGGCGCAAACCGCAGCCAGATCGCGGGAAACATTCGGCGCCACACTTCGAACCGGCGCAGGCGCGCCGCCTAAAACTAAATCACGCAACTGACTTGACGGCGGCAGTGACCCGCCTGCCTGCGAATAAGGCATCCGACCGGTAAGCAAAGCGTAAAGCATTACTCCCAGCGAATAAACTTCCGTCTGTGGACCTGCTTGCTTGGTTTCACCGCGTAAAATTTCCGGCGGCATGAAAGGGATGGTTATCGGCTGGCCGGTTTGACCAGTAGCAAGCGGTGAATTGGGGTCCGCCCACATGGATTCCCCCCGTTCGGTTTGAACTAATTCTTCCTTCAGGGGAAAAGGGAACACTTGGAAATCCTTTTGCGCGCTCTTCAGAACATGGGCCGATCCCCAGTCAATGACACGCACATCACCAAATGAACCAACCAGGATATTCGCAGGCTTGAGGTCGCGATGAATGACTCCCCGGCTATGGGCATGTGCCATCACATCACAAACATGCAGGAGAAGTTCCAAAGCTCGCGGAATGGTCCATTCGGAATTCTTCGAGTCATGCACTTTCGCCCATATATCACCCAAAGTAAGTCCCGGAAGAAGTTGCGTCGTGTAAAATGGACGCCCGTCTGGGTCCAGCCCCATATCAAATATCGGAAGTATGCCGGGATGCTGCAACTGGCTGGCAATCTGCGCTTCGGCCAGGAATCGGTGCAATGCGGAAGGAGATTCCAGAGCCTTATGCCCTAATCGTTTCATCGCGACCTGGCGGCGGAAATCAAAATCCCAGACCTTCCAGACGACGCCTTGCCCGCCTCCACCGATACGCTCTATGAGTTCGTATTTCTGGAAAAAATCGGGCCGCGCAATCAACCCGGGGATCAAAACTTGCGCCGGCGTATCGGATGGCTCGGGCATCGGCTCAGCCGGCGTTGAATGCCCCCGCATACCCAGCGCCTCCCCGAACAAACATTTCGGGCAAACGCGGTACGGGTGATTCGCCTCAATCGGGCAGCCACAAGTATCGCACGTAATCATGAGACTCGCTATTCACGGGCCGCACCGGCACAGCGGCCCACACCTTTGATACGAGATTTAACTCCCAAGGTTACGTTAACGAGTCAGGAAAAAGGGAGAGCAGGTATTTTATTTCATCCTCGATTTCATCCTCGCCCGGGCCGGCATACTGGGCGACTTCCTTCCAGAGTTCTTTTCTTAATCGCGCGCGAAATTCGTGATACCCCTTTTTAAAGGAAGCAACGGTCATGTCCAGTTCCGCGGCTATTTCTTTTTGCGCCGCTTCGTCACCATCTCGCTCCTTTCGGACGAAGTAAGCCATGAACACTTCGGAATGCGTGGATCGTTTTGCGGCATTCTTGATGGCCTCAACCGCAAATAATTGATCGAACTCTCGTCCGAACTTTTTAAAAGCCGCCTGGTCGGCGCTGCCACTTGCGTCTCCTATGTCCTCAAAGGATACATGCTCGATCTTTCCTCCTGCTTTCTGGGTATGGGCGGCCCGCCATTGATCCTTGAGAAATGACCACAGGCAGACGGCTAGAAAGACGCGAAACTTTCTTTTATCATTGCGTTGAACATCGTGCAGCAAACTATCCCGTTCCTCCCAGCAACCAAGAATACGGCTGTGAAAAAAACTCTGCGTATAATCCTGGGCCCGGTCATGGCTGCACTTCCGCCGAAGAAAAAAATTATAGATCGCGTGCCAATACCGCTGGCAAAAAAGATCCAAGGCCATGCGGGCAGCTTTGTCATCCCCGTTTTGAATGACATCGAGGATAAGCGTCCATTGGGTCGTGGGAAAGCAATTTGGCACTACACTATCCTTAGGCTCGCTCATAGGATTAATGATGGATGAAAAAGATGCGCATGTCGGACCTTCTTTCGCAAGGACAATGTTCAACCTTCCAACGTATCGAGATCAGGCAAACAAGATTTCGCGGGCGTATATAAACCGGTTGAATAATTGGCGGAAGGGGAGGGATTCGAACCCCCGGTGACGCAAGCGCCACGGCAGTTTAGTAAACTGCAGCTTTAAACCACTCAGCCACCCTTCCACACATTTTTACTGTCCTTGCTCTTCATTATGGCTTCGCTGATTTAGGAGGCAAGCAGGTTCTTTGAGTTCGCGCTCATGACGCCGCCCACTCCACCTATTTGAACAGGCCCAGCAGGAAGCCCAGCACAAATAACGCAATACTCGCACCCGCGATGACCACTTGCGTCACCGAACAGATTTGCATGATGACTTCGCCGCGCTCGCGGCCTTCGTCGGCATTGTATTTCATCACCCGCTCAGCGGTGGATTTATAGACGCGGTACGACGGGACCAATGATGTCTTAAAAAGTTCGCGGGCTTGGGCTTCTTCGCGTTGATCCAGTAAAGCCAGTGTTTGCTTACGAACTTCCATATACACGCGCCGCGAACGCAGCAACGAATTATAATTGGCCAGATCCTCCGCGGAAAATACCGAACGCGCGTAGGCCGCGATGGACGAATTCACTTGTTGATTGTAAGCCGCGCTTTCGCTCACATAACGCTCGCGCTCGGTGGGAGAATCGCTCGTCAGCGCCAGCACAGTCCGATTGAAACCTTCGACCAGATTGGCATTGGCAAGACTCGAATCGCTCAACCCCGCCAGCGTGTCGTACACGATCCAGCGCGCATTGTTTTTGAGATATTCAATGCTGAGGAAACCCGCCGTGCCGATGAGGCATATCAATACCAACCCAGCCGCCAATCCCCGCGCGGGAAAATTCCGCCGGGACATTTTTCTGACCACAAAGGGAAGCGATTGAGAGCCGCTTGACATACCTCCAGCGATGCTTGCCCGAACCTTCGCAAAATGCAAGCTCGCTACATGTCCACGTGCGGCAGAATTTACTCATGTTTCCGATCATTGGGCCGGTCAACTGAGAAAGCTTTGCGCGCGCGGCGAAAAGCTTTTTTGGCCTCGGCGCGGCGTTTCGCATCCCGCGCATCTGCAACGAATATCGCGATAAAAAAACCTCCGGCCAGCAAGCCCAGCAAGGCGCAGACAGCCAGCAAAACCAAATCCGTGGTGCTCCAAATGATGGCGGTCATCAATCCGAATAAAAATGACCGGCATCACCCGATGCCGGCCACTCTTACCATCGGAACACAAATAAGATGCGCGGGCGAAAAGATTGTTCCCGAAAATATCGCGAAAAAAAACGGCTTAAAGCTGCTCCGGCTTGGTCAGCAACGCCGCGATCCGCGCCAGCAGTCGCCCCGCCGCGCCGCCGTCCAGCACGCGATGATCGAAACTAAGCGTCAAGTTCGCCTCCATGACCGGCACAAATTGGCCTTTCGCCGCGTCCCAGCTTGGCACAAGCCGACCCGCGCCCATGCCCAGCACGAGCGTTTGTTCCGGCAGCGGAATCGGCGTGGCCCAAGTCAGGCCGAACGTACCGAAGTTAGTGACGGTCGCAATCGAACCGCCGGTCGCATCGGCGGGCAAACGCCGTTGCCGCGCAAGTTCAACCAATTCATTGTAACGCCCGACCATTTCCTTGAGCGAGCGTTTGTCGGCGTTGCGAATCACCGGAACCAGCACACCGTCCTCAGCTTCCACAGCAAAGCCCACATCAATCGCCGATGGATGAACAATTTTATTGCCAACCAACCGTCCCGCCGGCGCGCTGTTTTCCGCAAGGGCGAGCGCCAATGCGCGCATCGCGTAAAGCGCAGGGCCGGGTTTGGGATCGGAACTTTTACGATGCGCCAGCACCGGGTCAAGGCACACAGGCAGCGCGACGGTCGCGATGGGCCGCGTCCAACTGCGCCGCATGGCATCGGCCACGGCCACGCGCATCGTCGAAGCCGAACTCAATTTATTGCGCTCGAGGTTGACGAGAAATTTTTCAAAATCCTGGATCGTCAATCGTCCCGCCGCGCCGCTGCCCGCAATCCCTGAAAGGTCCGCTGCGTGCAGCCCCAACTCCGCCATGCGCGCTTTCATGCGTGGCGACATATAACTCGCGCCCGCCGCGTTCGCTGGGACGGGCAAGCCGCGCACCGTCGGCTCCACGTCGTGCGCCTTGCCGTCAGCGGTGGATTTGCCGACATTTCCCGCCGCGTCGCCATTGCCCTGGATGGATTGCACCGGCTGGTCGAGTCCCAAACGCTCCATGTTTTCCTGGCTGACTTCAAGATAACCCAGCACGGCGCCGACGACATAACTTTCGTTGAGCTTGACGAGCAATTTTTCAATCCGCCCCGCGCACGGTGACGAGACATTCATCGTCGCTTTGTTTGTCTCGACTTCAAACACATCCTGATCGGCTTCCACTTCGTCGCCGGGCTTGACGAGTAATTGCACGATGGTGGCTTCGGCGATGGATTCGCCGAGTTGCGGCATGATGATGGGTATCTGCGGCATAGGTCAAAGTCGAATCAGGTTGCGGGCGGCGATGGCGATGCTTTGGGTGGTGGGACGATGCACGGCCCATAAACTCGGATGATACGGCACGGGAGTGTCTTTGGCGTTGAGGCGTTGCGGCGGCGCGTCGAGCAGGCCAAAACCTTCCGTTGCTACGCGTGCGATCACTTCCGCCGTCACCCCGCCCCACGGCCACGCTTCACCGACGCAAAGCAAGCGTCCCGTGCGCGCGACCGATGCCATCACGGTATCGGTATCCAGCGGTTTGACCGAACGCAAATCAACGACTTCGACTTCCATGCCTTCCGTCGCCAATTCTTCCGCCACCGCCAGCGCATCGTGAACCATCGCACTATAAGCCACGATAGTCATGTCACGCCCCGGTCGCGCGATGCGCGCTTTGCCCGTGGGCATCGCCTCGGTCGGCAGATGTTCCGCCTTCAAGTGATTATAAAGATGTTTGTGCTCGCAAAAAATCACCGGGTCATCAATCGCCACCGCTTCAAGCAACATGCTATACGCGTCTTCAACCGTTGCCGGAGTCATCACGACTAGGCCGGGATAATGCGCGTAAATCGCCTCAAGACTTTGGCTGTGGTACGGCCCGCCGCCCGCGATTCCGCCGCTCGGCAATCGTATGGTAATCGGACAAGGCACATTCGTGCGCCAGTAAAATGCCGCGGCGTTATTAACAATTTGATTGAACCCCGGCAGCGAAAAATCCGCATACTGCATTTCCACGATCGGACGCATGCCGCCAATCGCCGCTCCAATCGCCGCGCCAACCATCGCGTCTTCGCTGATGGGCGAATCGAGAACGCGCCCCGGATATTCGCGCGCGAGATTTTTCGTGGCCTTGAATGCGCCGCCGAACGCGCCCACGTCCTGCCCGTAAATGAACACGCGCGGATCATCGGCAAGCGCCTTGGCTTGCGCCGCGCGAATGGCTTCGAGATAGGTGATGCTCACTGGTTCTGGCCCTCGATAAGATGCCGCGAAGAGAGCGCGCTCCAATCTTCGCTGTATGGGTCCGGCCCCGCTTCCCGGCGGACGGTGGCAAGCGCCTCCTCGATTTCATGCACACACTCATTGCGCCACGCATCCAGCAGCGTTTGGTCTGCCCAATCTTCTTTCAGCAAATGCTCCTCCGCCAGCTTCAGGCAATCGCGCCCGTAACCCACCGTTCTCAACAGTGGATCAATGTAATTGGAATCATCATGTTCGCCGTGACCGCAAAGGCGAAGCAGTCGTCCGACGATTAGTTGCGGGCCATTTCCGCGGCGCGCGGATTCAATCGCCTCACCCACGATTTTCAAACAGGCCGTCAAATCATTGCCATCGAACGAATGGCCTTGCACGCCGTAGCCCACGGCGCGATCCACTAAATCTTCACAGGCGAATTGTCGCGAGGTGGGCGTCGAATAAGCATATTGATTATTCGCCACCATGAGCACGAGCGGAAGTTTTTCGATGGCCGCCTGGTTGAGCCCCTCGTGAAACGCTCCCGTCGAAGTCGCGCCATCGCCCAGACACGCGACGCCAACCGTGCCTTTGATTTTTTTGAACCGATGCGCCAGCAACGCGCCGTTCACCACTGAAACCATCGCGCCCAGATGGCTCACCATCGGTAAATAACCGGCGCGCGGGTTGCCACGATGAACATTCCCATCACGACCGCGCATCGGCCCGGCAGCCGAACCAAGGTAAGTGCGGATGGCATCGAAAATCGTTTCGCCAAAAGCCAGTCGCCCCGCGGCATCGCGAATGAGCGGCGCAAAGATGTCCCCCTGCCGCAAATTCAACCCAGCCGCCACACTGAAAGCCTCCTGCCCGCGCCCCAGGAACACGCCGCCGGCGATTTTGCCCGTTCGATAAAGGCTCGCGAATTTATCGTCCAAAACGCGCGCCAGCAACATACCACGGTAAGCTTTCAGGTATGTATCGCGGAAGGAGGAGACTTCGCCAATAGTTTGAGCCATGTAGGGAAATTTATGCGCCTTTTCTGCCATGATGCAATATTTCTTTGAAGCTCCGCCGCAGTTGAACGGAGCTAATTGCCCCGATTATGCCATGCTCGACCAGCGTGTCTAACAATTCGCAGCTCCGTGACCGATAATAGGTCAGAAATTGAGCAAGAGCCAATGCCCAATGATCATCGAAAAAATTGGGTAAACCTGAATTGTCCCAAAAACGCCGAAGTTCGCTTGGCTGCGCGACTTGGGCATTCATTTTAAAATGAAATTTGCCTTTCCCATTTATTGGTGTTGAATGTGCTAAATACCTGGAAGGTAATTGACGATACATACGTCAAATGGACATCGAAATTGCCGTTTTATGAATTTGCCCGCATCCAATGTGCTCCTGGTCGAGGATGATCCCAAGATGCATGAAGTCCTCGCCGCGCTGCTCGCCGAGGACAACATCACCCTTGCCTACGCGCCCGATGCCCTCACCGCACTCTCGATGGTGCGCGAAAAATTTTACGATTTGATGCTGCTCGACCTCGGCTTGCCGGGCATGGACGGTTTCGAAGTCTTGAAACAACTCCAGGAAAAACCGCTTACCCGTTCGCTGCCGGTGATCGTCCTCACGGCCTGGAACAGCACGACCGATAAATTGCGCGGCTTCGAACTCGGCGCGGTGGATTATCTCACCAAGCCTTTTGAATCCGCCGAACTCCGCGCGCGCCTTTGCTCCGCGCTCCGCACCAAACATCTCCAGGACGAACTCACCCAGATCAATCGCGATCTCGAAGCCGCCCGCGTTGCCGCCGAAACTGCCGCCCGCGCCAAGGCCGAATTTCTCGCGAACATGAGCCATGAGATTCGCACGCCGATGAACGGCGTCATCGCCATGACCGGTCTGCTCCTCGAAACGTCGCTCAACAACGAGCAGCGCAGTTACGTCGAGACGATTTATTCCAGCAGCGAATCGTTGCTCACCATCATCAATGACATTCTCGATTTCTCGAAGATCGAGTCCGGCAAACTCGAATTGGAAAATCGCCCGTTCGAATTGCGCAGTTGTGTTGAGGATGGTCTCGACCTGCTCGCCGCGAAGGCCGCCGAGAAAGAACTCGATCTCGCGTATCAAATTGATGACGACATCCCGACGCACATTCTCGGCGATGTCACGCGTCTCCGCCAGGTCTTGGTAAATCTCCTCAGCAACGGCATCAAGTTCACCACCGAAGGCGAAGTCGTCGTGCAGGTGAAAGTCGAAGCCGGCCCCGGCCGTTCCAACGACGGTTCGCCCGCCGCCATGACCGATCCGTGGCAACTGCATTTTTCCGTCCAGGACACCGGCATCGGCATCCCCGCCTCTCAACTCGACCGGCTTTTCAAATCGTTCAGCCAGGCGGACGCCTCGACTACGCGCCAATACGGCGGCACCGGCCTCGGCCTCGCGATCAGCAAACGCCTCGTCGAACTCATGGGCGGACGCATGTGGGTGGAAAGCGTTCCGCAAAAAGGTTCGACCTTCCATTTCATCATCCCCTTCCAGCCAAGCGCGGCGGCTCCGCGTTTCCCGTTGCACGGCCCGCAACCACAACTGGCCGACCTTCGCCTCTTGATTGTGGACGACAATCCGACGAATCGCCGCATTCTCACCCTGCAAGCCAGCAAGTGGGGCATGATTCCCCGTTCCGCGCACAGCGGCCCGCAGGCGCTCGAGTGGATGCAAAAAGGCGAATCGTTCGACCTCGCCATTCTCGACATGCAGATGCCGGACATGGATGGCCTCATGCTCGCCAAACAGATCCGCCAAATGCCCGGCACAGTAATGCTGCCGCTGGTGTTGCTCACTTCGATGGGCATCCGTGCGGACAATCCCGCTTTCGCCAGCGCCGCTTTCGCCAGTTGCCTGACCAAGCCGATCAAGCCCGCCCAGTTGCATGAAGTTTTGGTGCGCGTCATCTCCGGCGCAAAACCGGCCGTAAGAAAATCCGTGACGTCCAAGCTCGATCCGACGATGGCCCAGCGTCTCCCGCTGCGCGTATTGCTGTGCGATGACAATCTCATCAATCAAAAAGTTGCCCTGCGCCTCCTTCAGCAAATGGGTTACAAGGCGGACGTCGCCAACAATGGCCTCGAATGTTTGCAATCCCTCACCCGCCAGCCTTACGACATTATTTTCATGGACGTGCAGATGCCCGAGATGGACGGCCTCGAAGCCACGCGCCAAATCCGCCTTCGCCAAAAAGATCCAGCCGCCGAGGGACATTTTAAATCGAACATCGCCATCGTCGCCATGACCGCGAACGCCATGCAGGGTGATCGCGAAAAATGTCTCGCCGCCGGCATGGACGATTATGTCGCCAAACCGGTTCGTCCCGACGACATCCGCCTCGTGGTCGAGCGCTGGGGTTCGCGCGTCACTGCCGAAGCTCAAGCCGACTCGTCCGCGGAACATCCCGCCAGCACTGTGCTCGAAACTAAATCTACTCCCGCACAACAAGCGCCACCCGTGGACATGGAACGCCTCCTTGATTTCGCCAACGGCGACCTGGAAAACCTGCGCGAACTCGTCGAACTTTATTTGCAACAAACCGCGAAACAGATCACGCAGTTGACCAGCGCCGTCGAGGCGAAAAATGGCGATGAAGTGAAACGCCTCGCCCACAGTTGCGCCGGTGCCAGTTCCACCTGCGGCATGACCGGCATCGCTCCTGTGCTCCGCGAACTCGAACGCCAGGGCATGGAAGGCCTCGAGTCCAGCGCGCTCGACCTCGCCCGCCAGGCCAGTTGCGAATTCGACCGCATCAAAAATTTTCTGACCGATTATCTCAATTCGGCGCCTCAGCTTGCCCGGACGTAACATGAACAAAAAGATTTTACTCATCGAAGACGACCAGCTCGTCGCCAATATTTATCGCAACAAGTTTTGCTGCGATAATTTTGACGTGGAAGTGGCGCATGACGGCGCAGCGGGCTTTGATGCCATCCTGACCTTCAAACCCAACGTGGTCATTTTGGATTTGATGCTGCCGACCATCACCGGGCTCGATCTCCTCAAAAAAATCCGCGCCCAGGAAGAACTGAAGCAGTTGCCGGTCATCGTTTTTTCCAACACCTACCTTAGCAATATGGTGCAGGAAGCCTGGAAAGCCGGTGCCACCAAATGTCTTTCCAAGGCTAGTTGCACGCCCAAGCAGGTGATTGACGTCGTGCGCTCGCTCGTGGGCTCGTCCGATCCCGCCCCGGCCTCGGCGCCCGCGCGCACGGTTCCCACCGCCGCTCCCGTCGCGGACCCGGAAGCCGACGCCGCCTTTCAGGACGATCTTCGCCGCTCCTTTTTGGAAGCGCTGCCCGCGTGCATCGCCGCGTGCCGCGCGCATCTGCAATCGGCCATCCGCAGCGCCAGCGAAGAACAGCGCGTCAAATATTTGCAGGAGCTTTATCGCCGCGTCCACACCATCACTGGCAATGCCGGCATGGCGGGCGTCGTGACCATCGCGCAAATGACCGACGCCCTCGAAGCCCTGATCAAGGAGCTTTACGAGAAACCGAAAAACATCAACGCCTCCACCCTTCGCACCGTCGCGCTCACCGTTGATTTTCTCAACTTGCTTTTCGAGCGCACGCCCATCGCCGAGCCGAAACTGATGCCTTCGCCCGCGAAGCCGAATATCCTCGTCGTGGATGACGAAGCCATCTCGCGCCGCGCCATCACTTATGCGCTGGAAAAAGCGAAGCTCGCGAGTAGCAGCGTGGAAAATCCCGAGGCTGCGTTGACGTTGCTCGCCGAAAATAAATACGATCTGGTTTTTCTCGACGTGGACATGCCGGGAATGAACGGCTTCGAGCTTTGCACCAAGCTGCGCGGATTCCAGCGCAACCACGCCACCCCCGTCGTCTTCGTCACCGGACTCACCGATTTCGAGAGCCGCGCGAACTCCACCATGAGCGGCGGAAACGACCTTATCGCCAAGCCCTTTCTCTTCATGGAACTCGCCGTCAAAGCGCTCGTTTACGTCCTGCGCGGCCGCATGGCCCCCGCGGCAAAAGCTACCCCCACCCTCGCCGCCGCATAAAAGCGCCGCGGCGCGACAGCGCCGTCCACCCCTTCCTCTAATTTGGTAGGGCTGCGCTGCCACGCACTAGTGTCCAGCTATATCTATTGGAACTGGAATGACTTCTGGTTTTCCGGATAAGAGTTGTTCGAATCGTTTTGTGATATTTGTTGCGCAAAGAGTTCAATGGCAGGCATTTGTTCGAAGATGCTCACGCTGGAAATTTGCAAAATTTCATTCAAATTTTTTTCGATTCCATTTTGCTTTTTAAAAATCGCCACCATTAAATACGCGCAGATGGCGCTCCAGATCTGGCAGCGCACCGCATTCTCCGAGCGCCCGTAAAACGCCCGCAACCGCAAATGTTGTTTGATCCATTTGAAAAATAATTCGACCTGCCAGCGCCGCTTATAGAGTTGGCCCACGGTCTCGGCGCTCAGTGAAAAATTATTCGTCAACAGCACCAGCCCGACTTGGTTTTCCGAATCATAGAGCCGGATTTTTCGCAAAGCCTCGGGAAAGGATTTGGCTGACCAATTACTTTTGAGGCGCACCGTCTGATCGCACTTATAACCGTTTTCCTTGGCCACCGGTCGGCTGGCCAAAACCTTGAGACTCACCGGCTCCTTGCAGCGAACGACAAAGAACGCGCCCCGTTGCTGGAGGCGATAGAGCCGCAGAAAATCCATGTAGCCCCGGTCCATGATGTAGTGCGCTCCCGGGTGGATGGGGATTTGATCGAGCAGGCGCATATCTCCGATTTTGGTGCCGGTGATCGCCGCCCAGGCGGGCAGATTGCCCTGCAAAGACAGCAGCAAATGCAGTTTGAGCGCGCTGCGCCCGGTGCGGGAGTAGTAACCCCAGGGGAAAACATCCAGCGCCAGCGAGATGATGGAGGAATCCAGGGCGAAGACCAACCCGGCCGCCTCGACCTCCGTGGGCGCCTGGCGATACAAGGAGGCGGCGCGCCGCATGAGAGTTTGGGCCAGGCTTTGAAACAATCGCCAATCCCGATGCTTGCCGGCGTAAGCCAGGTTGGTCCGGGTGACCCGGCCACGGAACCCCATATGATAGAGCAGCCGGGGCTTGGAATTAAGGCAGGCCACGATATCACGCAGGCTTTCGCGATAAGTGAGCTGGCCAAAACAAAGGGCCAGAAAATGATCATAGCCCGCGAGTCCGCGGAACGGTTTGGCGGGAGGAAATTTTTCGGCGCAGCGGGAAAACTCCGCGGCATGGAGAGCGCTGGTGATTTGAGAGAACAGGGTGGCATAGGGCTGCATCCGCAACGCTAGGCGAAAAAGCCGCCGTGAAAACCTTCAAAGTGTCAACTCTGGAATTGGGGAAAAGGAACAAAACTTTCCAGCCAAACTCCATGTCGGTAACAGCCCCCACCTTCAGCTTACCCGCATAAAATATGAAGATTATGCCCGCCCTTTCAATTATAGCTGGACACGAGTGCGCTGCCACGCAGCCGTCCGCAGTCCCGCAGGGATGGCAGATATTAACCCAGCAATTTATTGCTGGATTTCCATCCGCCACAGCCCCGCAACAATAAAAGTCACGCCCCAAACGCGATCCTTCGCCCATCGCCATCGCCTACCCACCGCCTTCCGTCTCTCTCTCCCCGCGACCGCGCGGGGCGAGAGCCGGAGAGAGGGGGCTTAATTCCCTATCGCAACGAGCTTACACCTCTTGCACGCCCCTCTCGCCTTTGACTTTCCTCTTGCCCCTCATTATGCTGCCCTCATGGAAATGCTCCATGCGCCTTGGCGAATCCAATATATTCAAGCTCCCAAATCGGCCCCGGCCGGTGGTTCCATCTTTGCCGAAATCGGCCAATCCACCGATGACGAAGGCAATCTCGTCATCGCGCGGGACCGCACCTGCTATGTCGTGTTGAATCGCTTTCCCTACACGGGTGGGCACCTCCTCGTGGTGCCTTACAAGCAAACCCCCGACTTTCACGGCCTCACCGACGGCGAACTCACCGACCTCATGAAAATGGTCCGCCGCTGTCAGGACGCCCTCACCGCCGTCATGAAACCCAACGGCTTCAACATCGGCGTCAACCTCGGCCGCGCCGCCGGTGCCGGCATCGAGGAACATCTCCACATCCACATCGTCCCCCGCTGGGCCGGCGATACCAATTTCATGCCCGTCGTCGGTCACACCATGGTCCTGCCCGAAGCGCTCACCGAACTCGCCGCCAAGCTCCGCGCTTCGCTGGCGCAATCATAAGTCAACGTCCCACCCGCAAAATTCTCATGCCCACGGAAACCCTCCATTTCGAAAACGCTCGCCTCGCCCAGCAGCTTTTTAATAACGACCCGCAAAATTTGCTCGCCCTCGAACAAGCCCTCGGCGTCAAAGCTACTTCCCGCGAAGGCTGGATCAAGCTCGACGGCCCCGCCGAAGCCATCGAACGCGCCAAGCAACTTTTTCTGCTGCTCGAAAATTCCTTGAAGGCCGGCACCGCCATTCGCAATCGCGAATTCGCCAACGCGCTCAACGTGATCAATAACGAAGGCATCGGCGCGCTCAAAGATTTGATGTCCGAGCGCATCCAGACCTCGGGCAAGAAACCCAGCGTCAGCCCGAAAACGCTCGGCCAGAAAAAATATGTGGATGCCATCCGCGTTCACGACGTTACCTTCGGCATCGGCCCCGCTGGCACCGGCAAAACCTATCTTGCGATGGCGATGGCCGTCTCCGCTCTCAAGGAGGAAAAGGTCAGCCGCATTATTTTGACGCGTCCCGCCGTCGAGGCCGGTGAAGCGCTCGGTTTTTTGCCCGGCGATCTTTACGAAAAAATCACGCCCTATCTGCGTCCGCTCCACGATGCCTTGCAGGACATGTTGCCCGCCGAGGAAATCCAAAAATACATGGAACGCAACGTCATTGAAATCGCTCCCCTCGCCTACATGCGCGGCCGCACGCTCAACAATGCCTTCATCATCCTCGACGAAGCGCAGAACGCCACCACCGAGCAGATGTTCATGTTCCTCACCCGCCTCGGCATGAATTCCAAAGCCGTGATCACCGGCGACGAAACCCAGATTGATTTGCCCACGCAAAAACGCTCCGGGCTCGTCGAAGCGCATCGCGCCCTGCGCGGAACCGAGGGCATAGCAATCGTCGAGTTCAGCCGCCGCGATGTCGTGCGCCATCCGTTGGTCCAGCGCATCATCGCCGCTTACGAGGAACATCGCGGCAAAGCCCGATGAGCGCGCCGCAACAACTGTTCACCCTTCGTAATCGCCAGCGCACGCGCCCCCTTGACCTTCGCCTGCTTCGCCAAATCCTGCGCCATCATCTCGCCGAAGTTTGCGCCAACGATTTCGACCTCACGATCCATCTCGTCAACGCCGTCGAAATGGCGCGCCTGAATTTTGAATTGTTAAACCACAGCGGCTCGACCGATGTCATCACCCTGGATTATTCCGAACCCAATCTTCTCGCGGGCGAATTGTTCATTTGCGTGGACGAAGCCGTGTTGCAAGCCCGCCAATTTAATGTCACTTGGCCGGAGGAATTGATCCGTTATTTCGTCCATGGCATTTTGCACCTGCAAGGCCACGATGATCTGAAACCCGCGCCGCGCCGCCGCATGAAAATCGAGGAAGGCCGCCGCGTGCGAAAATTGGCGTGTGACTTTCACTTGAGCAAACTCGCACGCAAACCTAAACTGAAAACGTGAGCAAAAGCATCCTCAGCAGTTGGCGCGCAAATTTCTTTACCGGTTTGGCCATCGTCCTGCCGGGGGTGATTTCCGTCGTCGTCATCTTCTGGCTGTTTTTCACCGCGTCGCGCATCACCGACACGCTGTTGATTTTCATCCCGCAGGACATCACGCACGAAAAACTCGGCGGTGAACCCGGCGCGGGACCGATGCACTGGTACTGGAGCCTCGTCGCGCTGGTGCTGGCGATAATTCTGACCTCCATCGTCGGCCTGCTCGCCCGAAATTATCTCGGCAAAAAATTGATCGAATGGGTGGATACCTCGCTGCTCAATGTTCCCTTTCTCAATAAAATCTACGGCGCCACCAAGCAGATCAACGAGGCGTTCACCTCCGGCAACAAAACCTCCTTCAAGACCGTCGTGCTGATCGAGTTCCCCCGCGAAGGCATGTATTCCGTCGGCTTCCTCACCAGCGAAGTCCATTCGGAACTCGAAAGCCGCATCCCCGGAAAAGCTGTTTGCGTTTTCATCCCCACGACGCCCAATCCGACCTCCGGCTTCATGGTGCTCGTCCCGCAAGACCACGTCACCAAGCTCGATATGTCCGTGGCCGACGGCATCAAATTCATCATCAGCCTCGGCTCCATCAGCCCGGAACATTCGCCGCTGCAGCGCATGAAATCGCTCATCGAACGCTAAGGTTTCGCATGACCGAAACCACTCACGGCTTGGTTTTGCGCACGCGCCCGCTGACGGAAACCAGCCTCATCGTCCACTGGCTCACGCCTGATTTCGGCCGACTCGCCACCGTTGCCAAAGGCGCGCGCCGCTCCAAATCCCCCTTCGCCGGCAAGCTCGATTTATTTTACCTCGCCGACTTCAGCTTCCAGCGCAGCCGCCGCTCCGAACTTCATGCGCTCCGCGAAGTCAGCCTCCGCGAAACCCACGCCGCGCTCCGCAACGAAATCGAATACCTCCAGCAAGCCTCCTATTGCATCGCGCTCATCGAGCAAACCACCGAAATGGAAGCGCCCATCCCGGAAATTTTTTCGCTCTTCGCCAATGTCCTCGCGCACCTCCCGAAACAACCGCCCCAGCCGCAAACCCTCTTCGCCTTCGAGATAAAATTGCTAAGCGAACTCGGCCTCCAACCCGATTTGGAAAAAGACAATGTGAAGCCCGACCTCAAACAAATCCTCCGCATCCTCCTCGTCAGCGACTGGCCCGCCCTCGCCCGCCTGAAACTAAGCCCCGCCCAGGTCACCAGCCTCGCTCAATATCTCCACGCCTTCCTCCTCTATCACACCGGAAAAGTCCCCCTGTCCCGCCGCCGCCTGGACTCCTAACCCGCGCCCCACACACAGCTCACCGATGGCGGCGCGTCGTAGCGCTTCGCCGTCCGAAGTCCCGCCGGGACGGCAGATCTTAGCCCAGCCATTTATGGCTGGGTTGGAGTCCTCTTTATATCAAGTCCCGCAGGGACGAAAGAAATTCCCGTATGGAACCAAAGCCCCCACACTCGCCCAACACTTCTCATTAATCCGTAATGTTAGTTAGGGGCAAACCAGGGCACGCGTGCAAGAAATGGTTTCAACCGTTTCTCGACTTTACCTGTCGCCCACTTATAATCCATTCCACGCTTGCGACGCCTTTCTTTCCGCGCTAACCTGAACCCATGAAAACGCTGACCATCAGCGAAGCCTCCAGATGGGAAAATCTTTGCGACGACCCAAGTTTGGAAAACATCCCCTATCGTGTCGAACTTTCTCGTCACGGCCAGCTAATCACGAGCCCGCATCAAAGCTATCACAGCATCTTTCAAAGCCGCATCATCCGCGCTCTTATTCAGTTGCTGCCGCAAGGCGAAGCCATGCCCGAATGTCCGATCGAAACGGACGAAGGAATTTTTGTCGCGGACGTCGCCTGGGCATCGTCCGAAAAAGTGGAGCGCAATTTCAACCTCGCAATGTGGTCGGAATCACCGGACATTGTCATTGAAGTCTTGTCTCCTTCAAATTCCGATGAAGAAGTCCGCATTAAGCGCAATGCCGTTTTCGCCAAGGGCGCGACTGAGTTTTGCTGTGTGACCGCCACGGAAAGATTCAATTTTTCAGCCGCCGCGGCGTTCTCTCAAAGTCCCGTCTTTGCCCCGAATTCCCCGCCAGCGTCAGCAAAACCTCTGCGAAAAAATAAAACAAGTTTGGCGCTTACTGCACTTGAGCCACCTCAGCCACTTCCGGCTCCGCCCACTTATTGTGCTCTTTGATCAAATCCACCAAACGCTCCACCGCTTCCGCTTCCGGAATATTAAATTTGATCGGCGTCTTGCCGACATAAAGATTGATCTTGTTCGGCGCGCCGCCGACGTAACCAAAATCCGCATCCGCCATTTCGCCCGGCCCGTTCACGATGCAACCCATGATCGCGATCTTCACGCCCTTCAAATGCTCCGTTCGCGCCTTGATCCGCGCCGTCACCGTCTGCAAATTAAACAGCGTGCGCCCGCACGACGGGCACGCCACATAATCCGTCTTGAACGACCGGCAGCCCGCCGCCTGCAAAATATTGTACGCCAGTCGCAACGATTGTCCCCCGCCCGCCTCGCCGCGAATCAAAATCGCGTCGCCAATCCCATCCGCGAGCAATGACCCGATCACCACCGACGCCCGCAACAGCGCAATCTTCGGTTCCAGCGGCGTTGGCGTGAAACTCAAACAATCCTTCAGCAAAATCGGATTGTTCAACCCCAGCCGTTTCAACTTCGCCGCGAGCAATCGAAACGCCGTGATCGCCGGCAACGCCACACCATCCTTCACCGTGACTAATTGCGTCTCGCAATTCACTGAAAAATCCTGCGTCGGATGCACCTCGAAAACATTCAAGTCCTCGTAAACCGCCTCCGGTTTCACATCGTCACGCGGCCGGATTTTCGGCGCGACCTTGTCCCACGTCCCACGTGTAACCACCACCCGAATCAACTGTTCGCCGCCGCATTTGCAATTCTCGTTCAGCTCGATCTCCGGAGTTTCGCGGCGCTCAAAATGAAATGGATCATACGAAACCGCCGCGTTGTCAACGCGCGCCTGCGTATTCGCCAGCGTCGGAATCTGCGCCAGCAAATCCCGGCACACCGCGATTTCATGCGGCGAATCTTCCGTCAACGAAACTCGGATCGTGTCCCCCAGCCCATCGCACAGCAGTGAACCAATTCCTATCGCGCTCTTGATGCGCCCATCCTCGCCCTCGCCCGCCTCCGTCACGCCCAGATGAATCGGATAATTCCAGTCCGGCCCAAGTTCGCTCAACCGCGCCACCAGCAGGCGATAACATTCGATCATCACCTTCGGATTGCTCGACTTCATCGAGAATTTAAAATTGTGATACCCATTAGCGCGCGCGATGTGCGCAAATTCCAGCGCGCTCTCCACCATGCCCAGCGGCGTGTCGCCGAACCGGTTCATGATACGGTCGCTCAACGAACCGTGGTTGGTCCCGATGCGCATGGCACGGCCAAGTTCCTTGCAAAGTTTCACCAGCGGCGTGAACTTTTCCTCGATGCGTTTCAACTCCGCCGCGTATTGCTCGTCGGTATATTCCTTGATTGCAAATTTTTTTGAATCCGCGTAATTGCCGGGATTCACGCGCACCATCTCCACCCACTTGGCGGCTTCCATCGCGGCCTCCGGCTTGAAATGGATGTCCGCCACGATCGGCACTTCGCAACCGCGCGCGCGCAATTCCGTAACGATGTTCTTGAGGTTCGCCGCATCCTTAACCGTCGGCGCGGTGATGCGCACGATCTGGCAACCAACCGCCACGAGATCAAGCGTTTGCTGCACGCTCGCGGCGGTGTCCATCGTGTCGCACGTGATCATGGACTGCACAACCACGGGATGTTCGCCGCCGATGATGACGCCGCCGCGCGCCGGATCGCCGACGACTACTTCGCGGGTTTTACGGCGATGAAACTGAAATGGTGATTCGCAATACTGCATATAAATTGCCCTGCTGACTCCCCACTGGCCGCAACTTCGCGTCACTTTTTCGGCGCGAAAACTATCGGCTGATCGTGGTCATGGCGCGCGCTGCGCACCCAATCGCCGGTGTCAAAAAAGGCGATGAAGAGCATAAAGGCGATTAGAATCACCGCACAAGTACTTTGCAACCCATTCAGAAGCCGCGCGCTCACCGGTCGGCGCCGCACCGTCTCCACCAGCGCCAGCGTGATATGCCCGCCGTCCAGCACCGGGAACGGCAGCAGATTCAAGAGCGCCAGGTTCACATTCAACACCACGCTGAACCACAACACCCGCCGCCAACCATTGTCCGCGTCGAAAAAATTCTTATACGCGCGAATGATCATCACCGCGCCGCCAAGTTGCTGCACGCCCACGTCCGAGTGCGGCGAAATCAAAGTCTTCACCGTCGCAAAAATTTGCCCCGCGCTCTCGGACACCTGGTCCACCGGCGAAGGATGCGTGAGCGTTTCGTCATTATTGATCAGCCACGCGGTGATGCCAAACGAAGGCGGAGCGTCTGCGGGAGCCACGGGTTTTTCTGCAAGTAATGTGCGGTCAAACGTGTTCGTGCCGCGCTGAATGGTAAAAGTCGCCGGCTTGATCGGCCCATTCGTCAGCATCAACTCCGCGTTCATCAACGCTTCCGGCGAATAAACTTTCTCCCCATTGAACGCGATGACTTCATCCCCGTCCTTCAACCCCGCCGCCGCCGCCGGGCTATTCGTGGCCACATCCGCGATGACCGACGGACTCGCCGCCGCGATCAAAATTTTCCGCAGCGATTTGCGTTCATACCATTTCGTCGGTAATTTCACCGGCGTCACCTGGGTTGCCATTTCCTTGCCGTCGCGAATATATTTGATCTCAATATTTTCGCCTTCGCTCGTGACGATGCGCCACGTCACACTGTCCCGCGCCGGTGGAGCAAATTGCGTCACGGTGTGTCCGTCCACCGCCACGATTTGATCGCCCGGCCGCAAACCTGCTTTCCACGCGGGCCCGTCTTGCTCCACCCAGCCGACCACGGTCGAATCCTTCGCCTTCGGTTCCGGTTTTCCCACGCCCCAAACGATCACCGCAAACGCAAATGCCAGTCCAAAACTAAACAGCGGTCCCGCCACCGCCACGATGATTTTATCCAGCGCGGAAATGTTCGCCAGCGGCTCCGAACTTTTTTCGGTCTTGCCCTCGATGATTTCCATCGGCGCCATTTGCGGCAACTGCACGTAACCGCCCGCCGGGATCGTGCCCAGCACATATTCCACACCGTTGATTTTTTTCTTCCAGAGCGGCTTGCCGAACCAGACCGCGAACCGCTCGATCTTCAGCCCGCGCCAGCGCGCCGCCAGAAAATGCCCCAGCTCATGCACAAAGATGAGCAAATTAAATAGGAGCAGAACCTCCAAAATCACAAACACCGTTTTAATAATATGCATATTTCCTAATTCGAGGCATTACGCGATGCCTGCCTAATATACCTAAATAGGCCGCAGTATCAATATTAGAACGGCAGAAGCCTTTCAAAAATGTAATGGTATTTAACGGTATTTTATGGGCCCAAACCGGCCTCATCGCCCGGCGTCCTGCCGCGCCCACGCATCCGCTTCCAAAATTTGCTCCAAGGTCGGATGCGATACCAACGCATGCCGGTCCATCGTGCGCCCGACAATTTCCGTAATCTGCGGAAACGTGATTTTCCGGTTTACGTACGCTTCCACCGCGATTTCATTCGCCGCATTCAACACCGCCGGCAAAGTGCCGCCCACTTCACCCGCGCGCCGCGCAAGGTTCAACGACGGAAACCGCTCCACATCCGGATCCTCAAACGTCAACGTACCCAGCTTCGCCAAACTCGTCTGCACACGTGCGCTCGATGCCCGCTCCGGATACGTCAGCGCGTATTGAATCGGCAGGCACATGTCCGGCGTGGACATCTGCGCGATCATCGAGCCGTCCACAAATTCCACCAGCGAATGCACCACGCTTTGCGGATGCACCACCACCTTCACGCGCGCCATTTCAATGTTGAACAACCACCGCGCCTCGATCATTTCCAGCCCCTTGTTGAAAAGCGTCGCCGAATCAATCGTGATTTTTTTGCCCATCACCCACGACGGATGCTTCAATGCGCGCTCAACCGTGATGCCCGCAAATTCTTCTTTCGGCGTCTTGCGGAATGGGCCGCCCGATGCCGTCAGCCACAACGCGCGCACCGAGTCTTCCGGCTTGCCATCGAGGCATTGAAAAATCGCCGAGTGTTCGCTGTCCACCGCCAGCACGCGCACGCCATACTTGCACGCCTCGTTCATCACGATTTCGCCGGCCATCACCAAAATTTCCTTCGACGCCACCGCAATATCTTTCCCCGCGCGAATCGCCGCCAGCGCCGGCTGCAATCCCGCCGTGCCCACGATCGCTATCAACACAATGTCCGCCGACGGCAGCGTCGCCAATTTCAACAAACCCTCCGCACCGCAATAAACATTCGCCGAAGTGCCGAGCGTATCCTGCGCCTCCTTCGCCTTCGCGGGATCGCTGATTGAAATCGCCTCCGGCTTATGCCGCCGCGTCTGCTCCAGCAACAACTCCAAATTATTCCCCGCCGCCATACCCACAATGCGAATCCGGTCCGGCAAATCATCCGCGACCTTGATCGTGCTGGTGCCGATGGAACCCGTGCTGCCCAATAAAACCACTTTTTTCATTTTAGATTTACGATTTACGACGACAACTCAATGGGAGGGCGAGCGTACTCGCGAGCCCTAAAATTCCACACACACGCCATCTTCGTCCACAAGTCCACCAGACCCACCGCTTCTCATTAACCCCCGGCTTCAGCCGGGGGAGAATCCAACCCCAAAAATAACTATCCCGAGCGAAGCGAGGCAAGCCCGTACCCTCGCACAAAACGAAACGAATGGTAGATTCAAAAGCCCTTCAAAACGTGCCGCAAATACAAATACATAATCGGCGCATTAAACAACAAACTATCGAGTAAATCCAAAATCCCACCGATACCGGGAAAAATTCTACCAGAATCCTTCACCCCAGCTTCACGTTTAAAAATAGACTCGATCAAATCTCCAATCACCGCCGTCGCACTAAGCACGATTCCCAAAATGACCGCATGCACCCAATTCATCGAAGGCATTCTGCTTCCCGCAAAATGCACAAACACCACACTCGCGATTCCCGAAACCACAATCGCGCCCCCAAAACCTTCCCAGGTCTTTCCCGGGCTGATTCGCGGAATCATCTTGTGCTTTCCGATCAGCGAACCCACCGCGTACGCGCCCGCATCACTGAACTTGGTGATCAACACGAAATACAAAACATAAAAATGCCCGTCGCCATCCACGTGCCGGAAATAATTTATTTTTTGAATGAAATTCAAAAGCCACGGCACATACATCAACCCAAACAAAGTCGCCGCGATGGAAAAGATGGCCGTGTTATTGATCTTGGAAAGAAATTGCCGCACGCACAAACCAAGCACGAACAAAATGAGAAACGTCGTTTCAAAATCATTCACGCGCGCGGGAGAATTATTCAACCCCAGCATCCCGTTCAAATTGAAAAATGTCCCGACCATCAACAGGCATCCACCCGCCAGCCCGGAATATTTGAAGCACGTCTGCCCGCATTTCTCGACCAGCCCGTAAAATTCCCAAAGCCCCGCGCCCGCGAGCAGCACCATGATCACCAGGAACACACAATCGGAAATAATCTTCTGCCCTGAAAATAATCCCGCCAGAATCACCGTCCACAATACGACGAAGCTCAGCAACCTCCGAAAAAATATCTGCCGCTTGGAAAGCTTGGGCGCGGTTGGACTGATCTCATTCGGCATACGCGCACAAATTTAGCGCTTTGCCTCCGTTTCGGCTATCACAAACCGCCGAATCGCCGATGCCGCTTCGCATAATCTTCCAGCGCCACGAAGAATTGCGGTTTGCGAAAATCCGGCCACAACGTCGAAGTCACCACCAGTTCCGCGTAGGAAATTTGCCACAACAAAAAATTGCTCACGCGCATCTCGCCACTCGTGCGGATCAACACATCCGGGTCCGGCCATTTGCGCGTATATAAATGGTCGCCAAAAACCTGCTCGGTGATTTCTGCCGCATCCAACTCGCCCTTCTTGACCTTCGTCGCCACGCTGCGGACCGCCTCCACGATTTCCGTGCGGCCGCCATAACTCAACGCCATGATCAAAGTCAGGCCGTTATTTTTCGCCAGCGCTTCCTGCGTTTTTTTGAACTGCTTCTGCACGAACTCCGGCAACCGATGAAGCTGGCCGATAGCTTCGAGTTGCACGTTGTTGCGATTGAGTTCGGGAAGTTCGTTCTTGAGATAATGCGCCAGATATTTCATCAGCGTATCCACCTCGTCCTTGGGCCGGTTCCAATTCTCCACCGAGAACGCGTAGAGCGTCAGATATTTGATGCCCAGTTCCCCCGCCGCGCGAATGATCGCGCGCACGGATTCCGCGCCCATGCGATGCCCCTCGACGCGTGGCAAATGCCGTTGCTTTGCCCAGCGTCCGTTGCCGTCCATGATGATCGCCACGTGGCGCGGCAGGCAGGCCATCGCCTCGGCGCTCAGATGAATGGCGGCCGCGCTCATGGGCTAAACGAAAATTGTCTGCTCGCGCGCCGGTCCGACCGATGCGATCGCCAGCTTCGCTCCCGTCAACTCCGCAATCGCCTTGAGATAAGACTTCGCCTTGGCCGGCATTTTTTTCCAATCGCGGACTTCATGCGTCGGCGTTTTCCAACCGGGAAACTCCGCGTAAATCGGTTCGCATTTCGCGAGCGTCTCGATGTCGTTTGGAATGTAATCGTAACGTGTCGAGCCCAGTTTATAACCGATGCACACCTTGATGGTTTCGAGCGAATCGAGCCCGTCCAAATTCGTCACCGCCAGTTCATCAATGCCATTCACCATCGTCGCGTGGCGCGTCGCCACCGAATCGAACCATCCGCAACGGCGCGCACGGCCCGTCGTCGAACCGAACTCACGCCCCATCGCGTGCAGCATGTCCGCAATCTCCGCATTCTCCGTCAGCAACGGCCCCTCGCCCACGCGCGTCGTGTAAGCCTTCATCACGCCCACCACGCGGTCCATGCGATTCGGCGCCACGCCGGAACCCGTGCACGCGCCGCCCGCCGTGGTGTTCGACGACGTCACGAACGGATACGTGCCGTGATCAATGTCCAGGAAAGTTCCCTGCGCGCCTTCGAATAAAATATCCTTGCCCTGGCGCATCGCCTTGTCGAGCAGCACCACCGTGTTCGTCACGAAAGGACGCAACCGCTCGCCCGCCGCGCGATAAGCCGCAAGCACTTTGCTAAAAGAAATCGGTTTAGCGCCGAACGCCTTCAGCACTTCATTATTTTCTTTGATGCGCAATTTCAACTGCATCGCAAAACGCTCGGGATTGATCAAATCTATCATGCGCAGTCCGGTTCGCGCCGCCTTGTCGCCATACGCCGGGCCGATGCCTCGCTTGGTCGTGCCGATTTTATTTTTGCCCTTGAGCATTTCGCGCTGCTCATCCAATTCACGATGATAAGGAAAAACCAGGTGCGCCGTCTCGCTGATAAACAAATTTCCGTTCACGCCCACGTTCAATTTGAGCAACCCGTCAATTTCCGCGACCAAACTCACCGGATCAATCACCACGCCATTGCCGATCACGCAAGTTTTTCCCTTGCGCAAAATCCCCGACGGAATCAGATGCAGCACATATTTTTTCGGGCCGATGAAGACCGTATGACCGGCGTTATTGCCGCCCTGGGTTCGCACCACCACATCGGCCTGCTCCGTGAGCACGTCAATGATTTTGCCTTTGCCTTCATCGCCCCACTGGGCGCCGACCAGAATTGTATTCGCCATAATGATTCAACCGAAAAACGCGCAGCCGCACTTTGCAACCGCCAGCGTCACGCGCGTAAAACTGCAATAAAAATCCCCGAACTGTAAATTCGGGGCGAACGCACGGTATTTACAGACAGAAACTAGAGAGACTCCCCCACCGTGTCAACGCCCGATTCGCAACGAATCCATGACAAATTATTTTCGCCAAAAAGCACCCGCCACCAACTCGCCCGAATAAACAAACCCCCATTCCTCATCCCATCAAAATCCCTTCTTCATCCCCCTCTGCGCCTCTCGCGTCTCTGCGCCTCTGCGTCAAAATCCGCTCTCCAACCCACAGTTCGTGACCGCGTCCACCGCCACCAAAAAAACTTCCCCCCACCCCACATTGCTTTATTCTATCCGCATGTCTTGGCCCGCTGATTATCACATGCACACGCCCCTCTGCCAGCACGCAGTCGGGCAGCCGACCGAATACGCCGCTCACGCCGTCGCGCGCGGCTTGACCGAAATCGGCTTCTCCGACCATTCGCCCATGCGCAAAGACAACTTCGACGAATGGCGCATGAACACCGATAAACTCGGTGAATACGTCGAAAACGTGCGCCGCGCCCAAAAAGATTTCCCCCAACTCACCATCAAGCTCGCGCTCGAAGTGGATTACCTGCCCGGCCAGGAAGATTGGATCCGCGAACTCGCCCGCATGCACCCGTGGGATTATTTCATCGGCTCCGTCCACTACGTTTCCGAATCATGGGCGATAGACAGCCCGCACCAACTCGCCGAATGGAAAAAGCACGACGCTTACGAAGTCTGGTCCATGTATTTCGATTGGCTCACCCGCGCCGCCGACTCCGGTCTCTTTGAAATCATCGGCCACGCCGATCTTCCAAAAAAATTCGGCATCTATCCCGACCGCGATTGCACCTCGCTTTTCGAACGCTTCCTCGAAACCGCCTCGAAGAAAAATGTGGCCATCGAACTCAACACCGCCGGCCTGCGTAAAGATTGCAAAGAAATTTATCCCAGCCCAAAACTTCTCCGCCTCGCCCGCGAAAAAAATGTTCCCATCACCTTCGGCTCCGACGCCCACGCCCCCAGCGAAGTCGGCATGAATTTCACCGAAGCCATTCAACTTGCCCGCGAAATCGGTTACACCGAGTCCTGCCGCTTCACGCAAAGGAAACGCGAGTTCAAAAAATTTTAACGCACATCAGATTCCCATCTCCGAACGGACCGCGGCTCTGTGAGCCGCAGCAATGTACGCCAAGATTGCCGTTTCCAATTCAGCCCAACGCAGCCCCATAAGTCCATTTTTACGCCATCTCTTCGCATCGCACTGTGCCCACTAGACTTTTCCCCGTCACTTTGCAAAACTTCGCCCCGTGAAACAAACCATCGTCACTTTGGATCTTGAAGGCGTCCTCGTCCCGGAAATCTGGATCGCCGTCGCCGAAAAGACCGGCATCCGCGAACTCCGCCTCACCACGCGCGACATCCCCGATTACGACGTCCTCATGAAAGGCCGCCTCCATCTGCTCGACCAGCACGGCCTCAAACTTTCCGACATCCAGCAAGTCATCTCCACCCTGCGCCCCCTGCCCGGCGGCGCCGAATTTCTCGCCGAACTCCGTTCGCTCACCCAGGTCATTATCTTGTCCGATACCTTCGAGGAATTCGCGCAACCGCTCATGCGTCAACTCGATTGGCCCACGCTCTTTTGCCACAAACTCGAAGTCGTGAACGATCGCATCGTCAACTACAAGCTTCGGCAAACCAACCAAAAAGCCAAAGCCGTCGCCGCCTTCAAAGATTTAAATTACCACGTCGTCGCCGCCGGCGATTCCTTCAACGACACCGCAATGCTCATGGAAGCCAACCTCGGCTTCTTCTTCCACGCCCCCGTCCCCATCCAGCAACAATTCCCCCAATTCAAAGCCGTTGACGAATACGCTGATTTACTCCGTCTAATTAAAGAAGCGCTGAAATAAAGAATTTTACCTGCCAATCCACGACCGGCTATTCCTCATCCATTTCAACAAAATCCCTCTCCATTCTGCGTCTCTGCGTCAAAATCCCCTTCACCAAAAATCTTAATCCTCCGCCTTCGAATCCCGCGACATCAAATCCCGCACGCCCTTCGCCACATCTTTCCCCTCGTAAAGCATCCGATAGACCTCATCAATCACCGGCGTGCTCGCCTGATGTTTCCGCGCCAGTTGATACGCTGAGCGCGACGTCGGGTAACCTTCCGCCACCGTCACCATCGAGCCCAGCACCTTTTCGAGTTGTTCGCCCTTGCCCAGCCGTTCGCCAAATCCACGATTACGGCTCAGCTTGGAAAAACACGTCACCGTCAAATCCCCCAGCCCGCTCAAGCCGCTGAAAGTATCCGCCTGCGCGTTGCAAATCACGCCCAGGCGGCGCACCTCCGCCATCGCCCGCGTGATCAATGCCGCCTTTGAATTGTCCCCGAAACCGAGCCCGTCACAAACTCCCGCCGCGATCGCGATCACATTTTTCAACGCCCCGCCCAGCTCCACGCCCAGCACATCCGCAGTCGTGTAAACGCGGAACGCCGGGCGATGAAACAGTTGCTGGACCAGCGCCGCCGTCTCCGCGTCCGTGCTTGCCGCGACAATCGCCGTCGGCATGCCCCGCGCGACTTCCAGCGCAAACGTCGGCCCCGACAAGGCCGCGCACTTCGCCTTCGGTGCCGTCTCCCCCAGCACCCCGCACATGGTCAACCCCGTCTCAGGTTCAATTCCCTTCGTCACGCTGATGACCGTGCCCGTGAAGTCTGCAAAATTTTCCGTGACCGCCCGAAATGCCTTCGACGGCACCGCCGCAACGATCACTTCACTGTCGCCAATCGCTTTTTTCAAATCCGCTTCCACCCGCCAGCCTTGCGGCAATTCCACACCCGGCAAATAACGCTCGTTGCGATGCGTGCGGCCAAGTTCCTCAAGCCGTTTCGCGTCGTGTCCCCACAGCGCAATTTTATGCCCATTTTGATGTAGAATGATCGCAAGCGCCGTTCCCCAGGCGCCCGAGCCCAGCACAGTGATTTTGCTCATGACATTTCCTCCGCTTCCGGCTCCGCGCGTTTTTGTCCCATTTTATTTTCCGTCCCATTCATCAACCGCACGATGTTTGCCTTGTGTTTATAGATTGCCAGCACGCCCATCACGGCGGTGATGACGACCATGCGCATGCTGTAGCGATGCACCAGCCAAGTGGCGAATGGCAGCACCGCCGACGCCGCGATGGACCCCACCGACACATAGCGCGTGAGTTTGCACACGATGATCCACGTGGACAAACTGATCACCAACGCCCACGGCACCAGCGCCAGCAACACACCCGCCGAAGTCGCGATTCCCTTGCCGCCCTTGAATTTCAACCAGCACGTATAATTATGGCCAAGGATCACCGAGATCGCCGCGATGATGTTCAAATAATCCCGCGACGCCTCCGGCACGTTTAACAATGCCGGGTCAAAAATTTTGCACACGATCACCGGCAGCATCGCCGCCGCAAACCATCCCTTGAAAGCATCTGCCAGCAGCACCGCTGCGCCCCAGGTTTTGCCGAGAATGCGAAAGGCGTTCGTCGCGCCGATGTTCCCGCTGCCCATGGCGCGAATATCCAACCCCTTCGCTCGGCCCGCCAAATAGCCGCTCGGAATCGAACCGAGTAAATACGCGGCGAACGCAGTTATCAGACAAACAGCAATATCCACGCGGTCATTTTATGGAGATACTTTTGCGAAGTTCAAAGTTTAAAGTTCGGATAACGTCAAATGATATTAAATTTAATTCTGCATGTGAAAAAAACTTCCCAACTGAAAACTTGAAACTCCTACCCTAGCTCTCGGATAAACTTTGAACTTCGGCCCACCACGCCGTATAAATTTCCCATGTCATCCATTTTGAAAGTGGCGGTCATCGGCGCGGGTTCCCTCGGCAAGGAACACGTTCGCATCTATGCCGAGATGGCGCGTGCCGGCCTGATCGAGTTCGTTGGGCTTTATGATTCCGTCATCGAGACAGCGCAAAAGATCGCCGCTAAAAACGACGTGCGCGCTTTTTCTTCCGTCAGCGAAGCCGCGCAGGCCAGCGACGCCCTCAGTCTCGTCACCCCCACGACCACGCATTACGAACTCGCCAAAATGCTGCTCCAACAAGGCAAGCATGTGCTCGTCGAAAAACCGATGACGGACGATGCCGCGCAAGCTGCCGACTTGGTCCAAATCGCGCAGCAAAAAAAATGTGTGCTCCAGGTCGGCCACATCGAACGCTTCAATCCAATTTTCAAATACCTTGAAAGTGTCGCCACCGAACCGCGTTTTATCGAGGCCCATCGCCTTTCGCCTTTTCCCGCGCGCAGCACAGACATCGGCGTGGTGCTCGACTTGATGATCCACGATTTGGACGTCGTGCTCGCCTTCGTTAAATCGCCGGTGACGAGCGTGGATGCCGTCGGCATTCCTGTGCTCAGCAAATCCGAAGACATCGCGAACGCGCGGTTGCGCTTCGCCAACGGCTGCGTCGCCAATCTCACCGCGAGCCGCATCAGCCCCGAGCGCATGCGCAAAATCCGCGTGTTCAGCGGCGGCGCAAACACCAGCTACGTCTCGCTCGATTATCGCGCGCAGGAGGGTTACATCGCCCGCATCGCCCGCGACGGCGAAGAGGAATCTTCGCTGCTGAAAAAATTATTTTCCGCCAAGGATTCGATGATTGTCAGCGAGTTCGCCGGCAAACGCATCGTGCGCGAGCCGGTGCCGATTCAAAAAGCCGAACCGCTTAAAGTGGAATTGCAAAGTTTCGTGGATTGCGTGCAGGCGCGCCAGACTCCCGTCGTCAGCGGTGAAGCCGCAAAACTCGCGCTCGACCTCGCGTTCGAAATCACCCGGCAGATTCAGCAGATTCGCTGACCACACGCATGGGCTTTATTTTTATTCTACCGTTGGCGGCGCTGGCAGCGTGGTCCATTTTTTCCATCTATCGCTGGCTGCGGCGCGGGGGATACGAGACGAAATGGTGGCGCGCCTTCGCGTCGCTCTCGGCGATTGGACTTGCTGTAGGAATCTGGCTCGCATTCTTTTTTCATTACACTGTCGCAAAAATTTCCATGCAGGGATTTCCCATTCCCGTCGTCGTCGTCACTCATTCGCAAACGGATGGCGCTCTCGTCACGTCCAACATGCCGTTCACCATTGAGTGGAGCGGACGCATCACTGACATCCTCAGCGGGATTGCCCTTTGCCTCGCGCCGATTGCAATAGCGGCGTTCGTCCGCGAGAACCGCGGCAAGCTCATGCCCGAAGGCAAGCCATGATTCCCACGCGCTTCATGGTGATCGCCGGTGAAGCCAGCGGTGACGAACTCGCCGCCGAACTCGTCAGGGAACTGCGCGCCGGAATCGAACGCCGGGTTCACGCCAGCAACGATCTGCAACCTTGCAACTCCAGTCTTGCGCCCCGCTTTTTCGGCGCGGGCGGTCCGCGCATGGCTGAAGCCGGTGTGGAACTCGCCTTTGATCTTACCCAGCATTCGGTCATTGGCCTCGACTTGCTGCAAAAATATTTTCAATTCCGCAAACTGTTCCATCGCTTGTTCGCCCTGGCGTTGGAGCGCGAGCCGCACGCCATCATCTGCGTGGATTTTTCTGTGTTCAACAGTATGTTTGCCGCCGCGATCAAAAAGCACGTGCGCGCCCGGCGCGGCACGTTTAATAATTGGGAGCCGCGCGTCATCAAATATATTTCGCCGCAAGTCTGGGCGTCCCGCGAAGGCCGCGCTTATCAGATCGCGCGCGATTTTGATTTGTTGCTGAGCATTTTCCCGTTTGAGAAAAAATGGTACGCCTGTCGCGTGCCCAGCCTTCACGTTGAGTTTGTCGGACACCCCCTGCTCGACCGCTACGCCTTCGCCCAAAAAAATGACTCGAATTTAAGTCCGCAAAATCCTTCGATTGTCCTGCTGCCCGGCAGCCGCCAGCGTGAATTGGAACGCCACCTGCCCATCATGCTCGAAGCGTTCACCAAAATTCGCGCCGCGATTCCCTTCGCCTCGGCGACCGTCATTCTGCCCAGCGCCGAACTCTCCGGGAGCGCACGCCATCTGATTTCCTCCACGCCCTCGGTGCAGATTCAAACCGGTGGATTGCCGGAAGCCTTGCGCACCGCGACCATTGCCATTTCCAAGACCGGCACGATCACGATGGAATGCGCCTGTTTCGGCCTGCCCACGGTCACGCTCTACAAAACTTCCTGGGCGACCTACGAAATCGGCAAGCGCATCGTCAAAGTCAAATCACTGACGATGCCGAACCTGCTTGCCGGCGAACCAATTTTCCCCGAGTTCATTCAAAACGACGCCACGCCCGAAAAAATTTCCACCGCCGCGCTCGAACTGCTGCGCAACGAATCCGCCCGCCAGCGCGTTCGCGCCCGGCTCGCTGAAATCATGACTTCGCTCGGCGGTCCCGGAGCCAGCCGCCGCGCGGCGGATGCCATATTGAATCTGTTGCCACGATGAGTCGCGGCGCTCGCGCAAAGCCAGCAGATTGAACAAAAGACCCTCCTCGTTCGTCATTTTGTTATATATTTTGCGGAGAATCAAAAATTCCACCCGTAGCGGCGGTCTATTGCCACTGATCTTTGCGATAAAAAAGTTTGAGTAGTGAACACCAGCAGGTTCATATTTCCTTGTTGAAGCATCAACGCCCATCGCGGTCATTTCGTTTGTGTCCGATAATCATCGTGGCCATCGCGTGCGTCTTTGCGCTGAGCGCCCGCGCCGCGGACGATCCCGCCGGCATCGAATTTTTCGAAAATAAAATCCGCCCCATCCTCGTGGACGATTGTTACAAGTGCCACAGTCAGCAGAGTGCGAAGGTCAAAGGCGGCCTGTTGCTCGACACTCGCGAAGGCGTGCTCAAAGGCGGCGATACCGGCCCTGCCATCAAGCCCGGTGATCCCGATCAAAGTTTGCTCATCAAAGCCGTCCGCTATAGCGATCCCGATCTGGCGATGCCACCGAAAAATAAAAAACTCTCGCCGGAAAAAATCGCCGCGCTCGAAGCCTGGGTGAAAATGGGCGCACCCGATCCGCGCGCTGGCAGATCGCAAGCCGCTCTAATTTACGAAAAAGCCCGCACGCATTGGGCCTTTCAACCGGTCCATGAACCCGCGATTCCTGAAACAAAAAATGCGCGCCTGGTAAAGACGCCCGTGGATAATTTTGTCCTCGCGCGGCTTGAAGCTGCGAATCTTCATCCCTCGCCCGAGGCCGACAAACGCACTTTGATTCGCCGCGCGACTTTTGACCTGATCGGTTTGCCGCCGACGCCCGATGAAGTCACCGCGTTCGAGGCCGACCGGTCGCCCGAGGCTTTTGCCAAGGTCGTGGACCGCCTGCTCGCTTCACCGCGATACGGTGAGCGCTGGGGCCGCCACTGGCTCGACGTCGCGCGTTATGCCGACACGAAGGGCTACGTTTTCGAGGAAGACCGGCACTATCCCTATTCCTATACCTATCGCGATTACGTCATCCGCGCCTTCAACGAAGACCTGCCTTACAACCAATTTCTCAAGGAACAAATCGCCGCCGACTTGATGACGAACACCGACAAACGTCCCCTCGCCGCGCTCGGCTATCTCACGCTGGGCCGGCGCTTCATCAATAACATCCATGACATCATTGACGACCGCATTGACGTTGTTTGCCGCGGCATGATGGGTTTGACGGTCGAATGTGCGCGTTGCCACGACCACAAATACGATCCCATCCCGACGCGCGATTACTATTCGCTCTACGGCATTTTCGACAGCTCGGAAGAACCCGCGCAAGAACAAGAGCCGCTGCTCGGCATGGATGCGCCCGCCAAAGCCCACGCGGAATATTTGGCGGAGCGCAAGAAGCGCGAAGACGAGCGCGATAATTACCGGCACAAGCAGGAAGTCGCGATGTCCGAACAACTGCGCCATGAGGCGGGCGATTATCTTTTCGTCGCGTATCAGGCACAATCGCTTAAGGACAACGGGCAAATAGATGACCTCGCTCGCAAAGCCAAGCTTGATCCCGAAGTGCTCCATCGCTGGCGGGATGGCCTCGCTCGCTGGCGTAAAAATTCGCAGCCAATCTTCGCGCCGTGGTTTGCTTTCGCCGCCTTGAACGAAACCAATTTTTCCGCACAGGCTGGCAAAGTCACCGCCAAAATTTCCACGAACACCGATGGCTCGGTGAATCCCTTCGTTGCCAAAATATTCACGAACGCTCCCGCCTCAATGAAAAATGTAGCCGAACAATATGGCAAATTGTTCGTCGAGATTGATGAGGAATGGACTCGCGTCTCTCACGAGACGAATGCGCCCGCTCACCTCACTGATCCGGCGCGCGAATCGCTCCGCCAAATATTATATGCCGCCGATGCGCCCGCGAATTTGCCTACGGGCGAGTTTGATCGCCTCTACGATACACCCACCGGCCAAAAACTCCGCGCCTTGCAACGCAGCGTCGCGGAACTTGATGCCACCCACCCCGGCGCGCCGCCGCGTGCGATGGCTTTGCTGGACCGGCCCAATCCGCATGACGTCCATATCTTTATTCGTGGCAACAGCGATAATCAAGGCGCCGATGCGCCTCGCGAATTTTTGGAAATTCTCTCCGGCCCAAATCGCAAACCGTTTCGCCAGGGCAGCGGCCGCCTCGAATTGGCGGAAGCCATCGCCAGCCCGGACAATCCGCTCACCGCGCGCGTATTCGTCAACCGCGTTTGGCTCCATCATTTTGGAAGTGCGCTGGTGTCCACTCCGAGCGACTTCGGTCTGCGCTCCGACCCGCCAACGAATCCAGAACTGCTTGATTATCTCGCGGCGCGTTTCGTCGCGGACGGCTGGTCCATCAAAAAACTGCACCGTCTCATCATGCTCTCGTCCACCTATCAGCAATCGAGCGACAATAATCCGGTAAGCGAAAAAATTGATCCCGGCAACCAGCTCTACTGGCGCATGAATCGCCAGCGGCTGGAATTTGAGGCCATGCGCGATACTTTTCTCGACGTCTCCGGCAAGCTCGACCTGACGATGGGCGGCCATGCCGTGGACATCACCGATGCCGATTCCACGCGCCGCACAGTCTACGGTTTCGTGGATCGCCAGAATCTTCCCGACCTTTTTCGCGCGTTTGATTTTGCCAGCCCGGATGCCAGCAGCCCGCGCCGTTTTTACACGACGGTTCCGCAACAGGCCTTGTTCCTGATGAACAGCCCGTTCATCATCGAGCAGGCGAAAAGCCTCGCCGCGCGTCCCGATCTTAAATCCATCACCAGCGAGCAACAACGCGTGCGCCGCCTCTACGAACTCGCCTTTCAACGCGAGCCGAACCGCGAAGAAGTTCAACTCGCAAAAGATTTTATTGATGAGCAGGCGAAGGATTCTTCCACACCCGCGTCAGCCAGGCTCGATGCCTGGCAAAAATATGCGCAGATCATCCTGCTCGCGAACGAATTGGTCTTCGTGGATTAAATCCGCCTTCGCCTCACGCTTGCGCTTGCATGCGCGGCGGGTTTGAATTATCTCTTGGCCAACTTGAAAAAAACCGGCCGCCCAGAAATTCCGCGCAAGACGATTTACCGTCTCTCCATTTATCTGCGCTGCCTCGCGCGGCTCAAGGACAACGGCATCCGCACCGTGTCGAGTGAGGCGCTCGCCAAGGTGGCCGGCGTGAAATCCACCCAGCTTCGCAAGGACCTCACTTACTTCGGCCAGTTCGGCACGCGCGGGCTTGGCTACGATGTCGAGCAGTTGTCGCGGATGATTTCCGACGAGCTTGGAACCAAAGGATTGCAACCTGTGGTGCTCGTGGGCGTCGGCAATCTCGGCCTCGCGCTTCTTTCCTATCGCGGTTTTGAAAAGGAAGGTTTTGAAATCGTGTCGGCCTTCGACATTGATCCCAAGCGCAAGCGTGACAAAAAAATCACCCAGGAAATTCTCGGCATGGATAAGATCGCCGACTTCATCCGCGAACATAATGTGCGCATGGCGATTCTCACCGTCGCCGCCGCCGCCGCGCAGGAAGTCGCAAACTCGCTCGTGCAATGCGGCATCACGGGGATCTTGAATTTCGCGCCGATTGTCCTGCACGTGCCCGAGGAAGTGATGGTCAACAATGTGAATCTCGCCATCGAGTTGGAAAACCTGAGTTATTTCATTCAGGATTGACGAGGCTTGCATGACGACTCTTATGCAGAGACGCATGACAGCAAAAATAAAGTGGGCACAAATTCTTCTGCTGGTAATTTCATGCACGGCTTTGCCTGCGCTCGCTGGAGAAATTAATTCACCGGAAAATGTCGCCACAAATTTGGCCGCGCAAGCGCTGACGAATTCTGCCGCGATGGAGATTATCACATCGTTAACCACCGAGATTGGCCCGCGATTGGACGGTTCGGAAGCCGAAAAGCGCGCCGCGGCATGGGCGCAGCAGCACATGGAACAACTCGGCTTCGACAAGGTTTGGATCGAGACGTTTCCATTGGAACACGGCTGGGTGCGCGGAATTGAAAAAGCGGAAATCACCAGTCCCTCGCCGCAGCCGTTGATTCTCACCGCGCTCGGCGGCGGCGTGGCGACGCCATCTGAAGGATTGGAAGCGGAAATCGCGTTGTTCAAAACGTACGCTGAACTTCTCGCCGCGCCCGCCGGATCGCTCACCGGAAAAATTGCCGTGGTGACCCAGCGCATGGTTCGCACGAAGGACGGCGCGGGTTATTCCGCTGCCGGTAAAATTCGCACCGCTGGCCCGGTAGAAGCCGCGCGACGCGGCGCGGTTGGATATTTATTGCGCTCGCTCGGCACGGATGGCGTGCGGCGTCCGCACACCGGCGGAACGCATTATGTGGAGGGCGTGCCAAAAATTCCGGCGGCGGCCCTGTCCGCGACGGATGCCGAACAACTGGAACGCCTCACTGCCTTAGGCAAACCGGTGCGCGTGAAAATGACTTTGACGCCGCGCGACCTCGGCCCGGTCACCAGCCAGAATGTGATCGGCGAAATCAAGGGACGCGAGAAACCGGACGAAATAATTCTGCTCGGTGCGCATCTCGATTCCTGGGATTTGGGGACGGGCGCGATTGATGACGGCGCGGGGGTGGCGATTGTGCTGGCCACGGCAAAGTTGATTCACGATTTGCCGGAGCGCCCGCGTCGCACCATTCGCGTGGTGCTTTACGGCTCGGAAGAAACGGGACTTTTAGGCGGAAAAGCTTACGCAAAAATGCACGCCAGTGAGTTGACAAATGTGGTCATCGCGGCGGAACCGGATTTGGGTCAGGGACCGATTTACCAATTTCAAACCGGCGTGACCAATGCGGACGAACCCAGCCTCAAACGCATCGCAGCCGCACTGACGCCGTTGGGAGTTTTACCCGGTGATAATTTATCGCACGGCGAGTCGGACATTGAACCGCTTTTTGAAGCGCACGTTCCCGTGGTCACCCTCGCGCTGGATGCCTCGGATTATTTTGATTATCACCACACGCCGGACGATACGCTCGACAAAATCAAGCCCGAGCGCATCAATCAAAGCACCGCCGCGTACGCGGTGTTCACGTATTTCGCGGCGGAACTGGACGGCGATTATCGCGCGCCGGCAAAGAAGTAAATTACTTCGCGGGCGCGGGCGTTTCACCAGCGGGCTTTGGAGCGGCAACTTTCACCTCAAGATGCAAATCGCGAAGTTGTTTCGGCTCCACGTGCGCGGGCGAATCGGTCATGAGATCAGTGCCCTTCGCCGTTTTTGGAAACGCGATGACGTCGCGGATGCTCGGTGTGCCGCAAAGGATCGCGATCATGCGGTCGAAGCCAAGCGCGATGCCTCCATGTGGCGGCGCGCCGTAACGAAACGCTTCAAGCATGTAACCAAAACGCGCCTTCACCATGTCGGCGGGAATTTGCAGCACGTCTTCAAAAATGGTTTTCTGCACGTCGGGTTGATGAATACGAATCGAGCCGCCGCCCAATTCGGTGCCGTTGACCACAATATCATAATGCTGCCCGCGGACTTTTTTTGGATCCGTCTTGAGCAGCGGAATATCATCGGTGACCGCGGCGGTGAACGGATGATGGCTCGAATACCAGCGGTTCTGTTCCTTGTCGAAACTGAGCAGCGGAAAATCCACCACCCACAGAAAATCGAAACGGTCGGCGGGAATGTTGAGCTTGCCCTGCCCTTTCAAAACCTCGGCGCAATACAAACGAATCTTGCCGAGAATTTCGCAGGCGTTGAGCCATTGATCGGCGGCGAACAAAATCAAATCGCCTTCCTCGATGCCCAGCTTCTGCGTCAGCGCGGCTTTTTCTGCGTCGTTGAAAAACTTTACGATCGGCGATTTCCATTCGCCTTTCTCGACCTTGATGAACGCCAGGCCTTTCGCGCCGAAACTCTTCGCGTATTCAGTCATTGTCTCGATTTGTCCTTGCGTCGCGCCCGCGAGACCTTTCGCATTCAGCGCCTTCACCACGCCGCCATTGGCAATCGCGCCGCTGAAAACCTTGAATGAACTCGCGCGAAATTCCTCGGTGAAATCCACCAGTTCCATGCCGAAACGCGTGTCCGGCTTATCAATGCCAAAACGATTCAACGCTTCCGCGAACGTGAGGCGCTTGAACGGCGTCGGGATGTCCATGTTCAACGCGGTTTTCCAGACGCGCTTGAGCAAGCCCTCGATGAGCGCATAAATATCTTCGCGCTCGATGAACGACATCTCGATATCAATTTGCGTGAACTCAAGCTGGCGGTCGGCGCGCTGGTCTTCGTCGCGATAGCAGCGCGCGAGTTGGAAATAACGCTCGACGCCCGCGACCATCAAAATCTGCTTGAACTGCTGCGGCGATTGCGGCAGCGCGTAAAATTTTCCCGGCTCACGGCGGCTGGGCACGAGAAATTCGCGCGCGCCTTCGGGCGTGGATTTGAAAAGCGTCGGCGTTTCGACTTCCAAAAAACCCTGCTCATCCATGAACACGCGCGCGGCGGTGGCGACCTTGCTGCGCAGGCGAAGATTGCACGCCATTTCGGGGCGGCGCAAATCGAGGTAACGATATTGCAGGCGCAATTCCTCATTCACCTTCGCGGCGACTTCAGGATCGTCCACCGGGAACGGCAGCACCTCGGCCATGTTCAAGACTTCGAGAGCGGTGACGCCAATTTCAACTTCGCCGGTCGGGATTTTTGAATTGTTCGTGCCGGACGGACGATGGCGGACTTTGCCCGTGACGCTCACAACACATTCGCTTCGCAACGCGGCCGCGCGGTCAAAAAGTTCCTTGGGCAAATCGGACGGATCAAAAACAGTTTGCGTGCGGCCCTCGCGGTCGCGGATGTCAATGAAGATGAGTCCGCCGAGGTCGCGGCGGGAATGTACCCAGCCGGAAAGCGTTACGGTTTGCCCGATGTGCGCGGGGCGAAGTTCGTTGCAATGATGCGTTCTTTTCATGAATAACGAACGAGCAGTTTGGCCGAGAACCGGGGATTATTCAAAGAGAAATTTTGGGACGGAATTGAACCGCGGAGGCGCCGAGGCGCGGAGAAAGAAATTAAGCGGATCGCTTTATGGAAGCAACCCGACGCAATAAAGCTCGTGCGCGTCGCGCAGGTAGAGTTTGCCGTCGGCGTAAGCGGGGTTACACCAATTTTTGCTGCACACTTGCGCGATGGAGATTTCCTTGAAGGCCGTTGGATCGGCGGCAAATAAAACCAACTCGCCACCATCGGTCAGTGCGAGAATATTTTTGCCCATCACGATAAACGCCGCATGCGCTTGCCCCGCGGAAGTATTGATATAACCGGCATGCGACCAGGCTTGCTTGCCGGTTTTGCCGTCCACGCAAATGAAATTTTTTTCCGGCCCGAGACCGTAGAGATAATTCCCCACCGCCACCGGACTGGAAAAATTCATCGCGGAATCCTTGCTCTGCCACGACCGCGTCACGCCCCAGTCCGCGCCGGTGTGGCTGAGTTGAAAGCCCATCATCCCCAACTCTTGCGAGGCCACAAAAATATTTTCGCCGATGATCACCGGCGTCGTGACGTGGCGCGAAAAACTGGTCTTGAGCGGCGGCGTGCGCCAAAGCAATTTGCCATCGCTCAAGGCGAGACCCAAAAGCGCGTCCGCGTTGAAATCCACCAGCTGGCGCGTCCCGTCAATCGTCACCACGACCGGCGCGGCGTACGACGCCTCATCGTTCTGCGATTTCCAAATCACTTTGCCGGTCGCCTTTTCGAAGCACACCACGCTCTCACCATTCGTGCCGCCGACAGGCGCGAACAGGCGGTCGCCGTCAATCGCGGGCGAGCCGTCGTTGCCGTGGCGCGTCGCGCCCTGCGCATTGCCGCGCTCGCCAAAAAATGCGGCGCTGAAATTCGTGGTGTAATTCACGCTCCACAATTCCTTCCCGTCGGAGATTTTCAGACAGCGCAATTCGCCGCGGCAGGATTGCGCGTAAACGCGGTCGCCGCCCGCCAGCGGCGTGCAGCGCGGCCCGGGAAGGCTTTGCGAATCCGAATGAACCTTGTCAATGTCCGCCTGCCAGAGGGGTTTTCCGTCCACGGCTTGAACCGCGTGCAATGTCTCGCGATCACCTTGCGCATCCGAATAAAAAACTTTTCCCTCCGACACTACCGGCGACGAAAGCCCAAAACCAATCTTAATATGCCAAATAATTTTCGGATCCGCCGGTAACGTCTCCGGCACCGCAACACCTTCCGGCACATGCCCCGTGCGCTCCGGCCCGCGCCATTGCGTCCAATCACCGGCGAAGCCACGGGAAACGAACAGCAAAACACCAAGCGTGGCCGCGCGTAAAGTTTTCATAAGGAAATTCAGGCGGGAATTATTGGCGTGGTCAAGCCTGAAACGAAGTCAATCAATTCCCGGCAGATCTTTTCTCCACCCACTCGCTGTCGGTCTGAGCCCATCCAGAGAGAAACTGCAGGCGTGGAAACAAGGATAAAGGAAATTTTTTGGCGTGACTTCCGATATAGTCGTATAACTTGTCTTTCAGAGTCAGCTCTTCATAAAGATAGTTGAGTCTCCATCGCATGGTGATTTTATCTGGCTGGACCACTATAAAAACTTTTCCTTCGCCGGGTTTCAAATGGCCGTATATCTCTGGATCGATCATTCCGGAAGTAACTGAAGGTGTCATAAACGCATTCCTTGGCGCCGAATCCGGCTGAGAACCCAGCATATAACCCGTTACGGAAGCCGGCCCACTGTTCGTCAACATCCACAACGCCCGGGGGTAGATGACGGTCTTCGCTCGGCCCATCAGCATAACCAATAAAAATGAGATTAACATGCTGCGATGAAGAACTGCCCCAAAAAAACAAGCTGCTGATAATTCCTGCTGAGATCAAAAGCAGCCATAGCCAGCGGTTACGCATTGTGGCCACCCGCCCATTTCGGCGGATTCTTGAGTTGATAAAGCGTCTCGCCCGCCTTGCGCACGAGCAACACGCCTTCATCTTCGCGATTCGCGAAGGACTCGATGTCTATCGTCGCGGGATCGCGATAGCCCAGATTGATGGCTTCGCATTGCTCGCGCGGAATTTGCGTGGCAAGCGTCACCTTCGCGCGGCAATGTTCGACGCCATTCTCATACGTGCCAATGCCGCGCACGTGGGTGGAATGCGCCAGCACGCCCCACGGGTAATGTTTGAACTTGTCCCATTGCTTCAAAAAATAATCGCGGCAATGGTAGCCGACCTCGTTGATCGTGTTGCCGTGGCTCACGCAAACTTCGGTGATGTGCGGCGCGTAGATGATCAGTTCGCCGCCGTCGGCAAGCACCGGCTCCAATTTATACATGCACTTTCCCGCCGTCCAAATTTCGTCATACATCTTCGGCGCGCACGACAGGATGGTATGAAACGGACGGTCTTTATAAGTGATATGCGTCTGGCGGGAAAGTTCGCTCGCCTGGTCCCACGCGCTTTCCGGAGTTCCGGCGACCAATCCCGCCAGGCGTTTCTCGGGATCAACCACCAGGCAAAAACAAAGTTTGTCCACCTTCACCATCGCCCCGGCTCGATCAACCACCTTGCGCACCGGCGTCCATTTGGTGCCGATGATCATGGGATTCGTCACGACGGCGCCAAGCCAGTGGAAAAAATTCAAAATCTCAGGACCGCCGACGCCGGGAAATAAATATTTATTGCCGCCGGAGAAACCGACAACTTCGTGCGGAAACACCGGGCCGACGATGATGATCTGGTCGTAATCAAAAACGAGCCGGTTGATCTCCACCGCCACATCCATCGCGAACAAGCCATCAGTCAGTTGGGAAATTTCGGACGCGGGAATGGTGCCGATCTGTTGGAGCGCGGCGGGATTGTTCCACGCGTGATTGTGAAATTTGACTTGCGCGTAAGTCGAGCGGCGCTCTTCCTCAGTGATTTCCAGCCGCTGGCAAATCGCCGCCTCCGACATCGGCTGATGCGTGCCGAGCGCGATCAGAATATCGAACGCCCCGGTGACCGGCCCGATCTGGCGAAAGAGCGTTTGAAACAGCAAACCCACCGGCGCGGTGCGCGTGCCGTCGGGAACGATGACGAGGACTTTGCGCCCGCGATAATTTTTCGCCGGACACGCTTGTGCGAGAACATCGGCCACCTGCCCAACGGTGACACTGCCACCCGCCGGCGCGGATTGAGAAATAGTATGATGCACCGTCAAAAGTTAATGGATATTATGAAAATTGCCATGTCCAAAAACCGTAAAAAATTTCCAAATAGTATTGAGGAAGTATCGCCCTAAAAATTTGAAACTAATTTTTAACCGCGGAGACACGGAGGCGCGGATAAAAGAAAACTGAGAGTAGAAGCTGACTTTTTCTAAAAAAATCCGTGTTAAATCCGTGGCTGAAAATCCCTTCTCCCATTGGCCGTCCACAAGGACCTGCGCGCCTCCGCGGTTCAAATAGAATTTAGACTTAGATCGTCTGCGCAAGATACCCGCCATCCACGCGCACGTCCGTGCCAGTGACGAAACTGCTCGCCTTGTGACTGGCCAAAAAAATCGCGGCGCCGATGAGTTCTTCCGATTTGCCAAAGCGCGCCATCGGTGTGTGGCCGAGGATGGACGCGGCGCGAGCGGTGGGCGTGCCGTCTTCATTGAACAGCAGGCGACGATTTTGTTCTGCGGGAAAAAAGCCGGGCGTGATGGCGTTCACGCGCACATTTTTGGTGGCCCATTCGCGCGCGAGAAATTGCGTGAGGCTGATGACCGCTGCTTTCGCCGCCGAGTACGCGACGACGCGCGAGAGCGGCACACCCGCCGAGACACTGCCGATGTTGATGATGCTGCCTTTGCCCCGGCTGACCATGCCGGGCCCGAACTCCTGGCACGGCAACAGCACGCCGCCGATCAGGTTCAAATCGAAATTCGCCTGCCAATCGGCCACGGCGATCTGGTCGAAAGTACGTTCGCCAGTGACGGTGACCTTGGGATCATTGCCCCCGGCGGCGTTGACGAGAATGGAAGGTGCGCCAAAAGCTTTTTGAACTTCCTGATGCGCTTGGCGAAGGCTGTCGCGCGAGACGGCGTCGGCGGTGAAGAAGCGCGCGTTACCACCAGCGGACTGAATGCGTTTGACACAGGCTTCGCCGCGCTGGGCATTGCGGCCGAGCACCGCAATTTTCGCGCCCGCCTGGCCGAGTCCTTCAGCAATGGCGCCGCCCAATGCGCCGGTCGCGCCAATGACAATCGCGGTTTCGCCTGAGAGATCAAATAAGTTCATGGTGGGGGGATTGTGTGGGTATGCAAGCGGTGGCGGAAAGATAATTTTTAACCGTGGAGACACCGAGGTGCGAAGAAAAAACGAACGGGCGGAGAACAATTTATTTTGAACTGCCGGAGAGTCCGAAGATTCCGGCGACGGTGGCGATGAGGCCGGAGACGCTCATCCAAATCGTGCGGCTGCTGTGCGAACCGGTGAAGATATGATGAAGAATGGAACTGGTGGATTGCGCCGAATTATATCCAGCCACGAGCAAGGCGATGCCGCCCACCAAAAATGCCATAGCCACCATTTTGTTCATCTCGAATGGTTATAGCAGGGTTAAAAAAATTTGCACTAGCGTTGAGAGTTTCTCTGGAACAATTCACCGCTGGATATTGGCCTGCGGTTGGTCTAGGCTTTTCTGATGTCTATTTTGCCGAGACCGGAAGTGATTTTGACCCATGAGAGCGATCTCGATGGGTTGGTGGCGGGCGTGTTGTTGCAACGCCTGGCGCAGAAACTTTTTGGCGACAAGGTCCGGCTCGAAGCGTTCCATTATAATAATTGGAAACAACGCGAGTTGCGCGAAAAGTCGGCGTGGGTCACCGATCTGAATTTCGAGGCGCGCCTCGACAAGCCGAACTGGGTGGTGATTGACCATCACACGACGGAAGCGCCGGCCAAAAACGCGCATTTGATTCATGACTTGGGCAAGTCGGCGGGGTTGTTGTGCTACGAATTGTGCAAGGAGCACGGATTGGGTTCGCCGGCGCTCGACCGGCTGGTGCATTTGAACAACGTGTCCGATTTGTTTTTGGAGAACGATCCCGATTTCGAGATGGCGAATGATTACGCGAACCTGGTGAAGGTTTATCAGTTCTGGAATTTGCATTCGCTCATCAAGGGGCGGCTGGAGGATTTGCTCGATCATCCGCTGCTCGAAGTGATGGCGGTGAAGCGGCGAGTGGAGAACCCGATGGGCTTTGCATGGAGCCGCGACAATGTCACGGAACTCAGCCCGACGATCGGCTACGTGGACACCATCATCGGCAATAACAATTTGATCGTGCATCAATTACTTGAGGAAAAAGCGACGCCGTATCCGGTGTTGCTCACCTTGTTCCGGCGCACGAACGGCGTGGTGATCGTGAGTTTGCGCAGCCGAAATGGCGAGGCGTTGAAGATCGCGGAGAAATTGCAGGGCGGCGGTCACGCGAACGCCTGCGGCGCGACGCTGCCGAAGTCGGTGAGAAATATTCCCGACGCGCTGGTTTATTTGCGCGAGACGTTGAATCCGAAAAAGGATGAACGGTTGAATAGTCTGGAGAGTCTTTTTGATTCGATGGGGCGATAAACTTAGTTTTAAGTTTTCAGCAAAAAACTGAAAACTTGAAACTCTGCTATTCCCGCCTAACATGGCGCTGACCTATGATTGAAACTTTAGCCAGCGTTGCTCCGCCGTTGCGGGTGGATGGCCGGTTGCCGAACCAGCTTCGCCCGCTGCGTTTTCAGAATCATGTGGCGCCGTACGCCACCGGTTCGACACTGGTGGAATGGGGCGATACGCGGGTGATTTGCGGCGTGACCGTGGAGGAAACCGTGCCGCGTTGGATGAAGGAACAGAATGTCCTCGGCGGCTGGATCACAGCGGAATATTCCATGCTTCCCTACTCCACGCTGCAACGCAAACAACGTGATATTTCCAAGGGCAAGATTGACGGACGTTCACAGGAAATCCAGCGTTTGATCGGCCGGGCGATGCGCGCCGCGATTGACCTGGAGAAGATCGGTTCGCGCACGATCTGGGTGGATTGCGATGTCCTTCAGGCGGATGGCGGCACGCGCACGGCAGCGATCACGGGCGCGTACGTGGCGCTTTCGCTCGCGGTGAAAAAATTACAGGCCGATGGCAAGTTGAAGGAGAATCCCCTGTTGCATGGCGTCGCGGCGGTGAGCGTAGGCATCGTTGATCAACGGCCTTTGCTGGATCTTTGTTATGTGGAAGACGCGGCCGCGGCGGTGGACCTGAACATGGTGATGAATGCGGCGGGCGAATTCATCGAGTTGCAGGGCACCGGCGAGGAAGCCACTTTCAGCGAGACTCAACTGGCGGCGTTGCTGTCGCTGGGCAAGGCGGGCATCCGCGAATTGCTCGCGGCGCAACAGGCGGCGCTGGCTTAGATGAGCGAGCCGACCCAGCTTTTTCTTCTGCGTCACGCGGAAGTCGAGACGCGTTACCATCGCATCTTCGGCGGACGCATTGACATGAATATTTCCGACCGCGGCCACGAACAGGCGGCGGCGCTCGCAAAATATCTCAAGGCAAAATCTTTCGACGCCATTTACGCAAGCCCGATGAAACGTGTGCAGCAAACGCTCGCGCCGTTCGCGGCCGGGCGCGCACCGGCTCCCGTCACTCTCGAAGGTTTGCGCGAGGTTAATTTTGGCGATTGGACGGGCTTGAGTTGGGAACAGGTGAAGGAGAAATTTGGCATCAGCGCTTTTCAATGGCTCGCGCAACTCGATCGCGCGGCGATTCCCAATGCCGAGTCAGGCGCGATGTTTCGCGAACGCGTCGAGCCGTGCGTGCAGCAAATCCTTCGCGCGCACGTTGGACAAAAGGTCGCGGTGGTTTGCCACGGCGGAACGATCCGCATGATTTTGTCGGTACTGCTGGCGATGCCGTTCGTGCAGACCTCGGCGTTTGAAATCGAATACGCAAGTCTCACCCAGGTTCGTTGCGCGCCGGATAAGTCGGAAATCCAACTGCTGAATTTCACGCCGTGGCGTGATTTGCCATGAAACGGGAATCGCTCTGGGAGATCTCCGTGACCACTTCGCTCGAAGCGGAAGAGGCGGTGGTTGAAACGCTCGCAAATTTTTTCGGCAAATCGTCGTCCATTTACACGAACGAAGAAACGAAGGTGACGGTGGTTTCAGTTTTTTGCACGAAGCGCGAAGAATGGACTCCGCGCAAACGGTCGGCGCTCGCCGCCAGGTTGAAGCTGATCGCGAGTACCGGATTAGATATTGGCGTGGGAAAAATTTCTATGCGCCGCGTCGCGAAAGAAGATTGGTCGGAATCATGGAAACGCCATTTCAAGCCGATTGAAATTGGTTCGCGGCTCTTGATCAAACCGAGTTGGATCAAACGCGCGGCCAAAAAAAACCAGGCGGTGGTTGTGCTCGATCCGGGGTTGAGCTTCGGCACGGGCAATCATCCGACGACGGCTTTTTGTTTGCACGAACTGGCGATAAATCGCGAACCGAAAAGCGCGCAGTCATTTTGGGACCTCGGCACGGGTTCGGGCATTTTGGCGATTGCAGCGGCGAAGCTCGGTTATGCTCCGGTTCGCGCGGTGGATTTTGATCCCGAAGCGGTTCGCGTGGCGCGGGAAAACGCGCGGCAAAATGGCGTGCTTCAAAAAATAAAGATCGAGCGCGAAGATCTCACTCAGATCCGGCAGACGAGCCGCGATAAATACGCTTTCATTTGTGCGAATCTGATTTCAAATCTGCTGATCGCGGAGAAAGTTCGCATCGTAAATCGTTTACAAACAAGCGGGCGGCTGGTGCTGGCGGGAATTTTGAAGGAGGAATTTTCGCAAGTGCAAATCGCGTTTGAGAAATGCGGATTGAAACTGGTAAGTTACAAAATTGACGGCGAGTGGTGCTCCGGCGCATTTATTTTTTCAAGCTAGACGCGTTGCACGCCAATGCGATGCGAAGGGACGGCTTCGTGCCGCAAGAATTTAACAAAGATTATTTGAACTGATGCCGCGCATCTCCGTCCAATCTTCTGTAGCAGTTTGAATCCTTTAAATGCCGCGGGACTTGGCGGAAATGGGATCGCCGGGTTGGCATGATACACGCTTGTGTAAACTTGAAAGGAAATGCCAGTTATGACAAAAACGATAGATGCCCTCACCGAAATCATTCGTAACAGCAAACATCCCTTCCGTAAAACCGATAGCCAACCCAATAAGGCCCAAAAACATCGGTACGAACGCAGAAAAGTAAAAGAGTTTATGCACCTCGGTGCAGGCGCTCTTGAAGAAGCAACTTAGCAGTCCCGCGACGGAGTTTCGCGGACGTCCGGCGTGGTTTTTTTGAATCACGCTGGATAAAATATCACTGGCATGCTGGACAGGTTCCGAAAAATTCCAGTTTGTGAGTGATGGCTTTGAAGCCGTGCCGGTCCGCGATTTTTTCCTCCAGTTCGCGGGTAAAACATTCGTCAATTTCGACGACCGCCGAACACCGGGTGCAAACCAGGTGATGATGATGTCCGTCGTCTCCTTCGGCGAGCAACTCGAAGCGCGCGACTCCGTCTCCCAAGTCAAAGCGCTTCACCATTTTCATCCCCTCAAGCAAGTGCATGGAGCGATAGACCGTCGCGAGGTCGCAATCTTTTTTCGGCAACGCGGCGAAAATTTCCTTGTTGGACATCGGGTGCGGATGCCGGCGGAGAATTTCCAAAATCGCCTGGCGTGCGCCGGTGATCTTGCGGGATTTTTTGCGCAAGCGTTCCGTGAGCGCGGGCATCTCCGCCGCTTGATGATGAGCGTGAGCGTGGCCTTTCATCGTGGCGCGGGTTTGAAAGTTTTTTCGGGCAAAAATCGTCCCGCAATCAGCGTCAGCAGAAAAATCGCGATGGAAGTCAGCACAATCGCCGAGCCGCAAGGAACGTCGAGTTGATACGACAGCAACGTGCCGCTTATCCCACCGATCAGTCCGATCAGCACACTCAATAAAACGTGTTGCCGTAAATTCCGGCTGAGATTTCGCGCAGCCGCGGGTGGGATTACGATGAGCGACGTCACCAAAATAATTCCCAGCAAGCGAATGCTCATCGCCACCGTTAGCGTGAGCACGAACACAAAAACATAATTCAAGCGTTTCACCGGCACGCCGCAAACGTGCGCCATATCTTCCTGCGCGGCGAGCAACGTGAGCGAACTCAGTTGCCAAAATATTCCAACGCCCACAATCGCCAGCAGACCCGCGCCGGTCCACACGTCCTCCCAGCCAATCGCCACGATATCGCCGAACAGATAGCGATTGAGTTCGCTCTGGTAATTGCCACTTTTCAACAGGCTCAAAATCGTGACGCCAAGCGCGACCGAACCAGACAACAACAGCGCCATGATAGTGTCCGTCAGCAACTCCGTATTCTCCTTCAGCCAAATCATCGCGGCGGCGATGATGATGCTGAAGCCGATCATCGTCAGCGTTGGGTCAACGAACCCAAACCAAAATCCGAGCGCGACACCCGCCAGCGCGGAGTGCGAAACCGTGTCGCTGAAAAATGCCATGCGCCGCGCGACGACGAACACCCCGAGCAGCGCGCACAACGGGGCGAGAAAAAGCGCCGCGAGCAGCGCGCGCTGCATGAACGGATCAGTGAACATGATGATGGTGATGTTCGTACGGCGCGACGTGAATGCCATACGCCTGCTTGAGCGATTCCGCGTTCAGCACTTCCTCGGGCGTGCCTTCGCAGCAGATCACGCCGTTGAGCGCATACACGTGCGCGGCGTGGCGATACACCATGGACAAATCATGCGAGACCAGCACGACCGTAAGATGATGCCGCCGCTGAATGCCCGCGATGAGTTCGTAAAAACTTTGTTCGCCCGGCGTGTCCACTCCCGCGGTCGGTTCATCGAGCAGCAATAATTCCGGCCGCGTGAGCAAACTGAATGCGATGAGCACACGTTGTAACTGGCCGCCGGAAAGTTGCGCGAGCGGACGGTCGAACAGCGGAGCCACGCCGATGTCCGCCAAGGTCGAGTGGATCAACTCGTCGGTTTTTTTGTGCGATTGCCAAAACCAGTTGCCGGTCTTGCGCAAACGCAGCGCGAGAAATTCACGGACACTTAAAATAAAACTGCGGTCGAGCGCGAGGCGTTGCGGGACATAACCGATTCGCGGCAGCGCTTTGCGAACGTCGGTCTGGCCGAACAATTTTATTTCGCCGGAAGAAACTTTTTGCAGTCCGAGCAAGCAGCGCAGCAGCGTGGTTTTGCCGGAGCCGTTTGGCCCGATCAGCGCGACCAACTGGCCGTGTGGAATCTGGAACGTCACGCCACGCAGCACCGGCTGGCCGTCGAATGAGACATGCACATCGCGCACCTCCACCGGAACCGTGCCCTGCGATTGGCAGCAAGGCGCGCTCATTTCAGATGCGTCTCCAACGCCACAAGGTTCGCGCGCATGCCGTTTTCATAAGCGTCGCGACTCAACGGACACGTTTCGAGAGTATCGAGTTGGCCGACGGTGACGTGATAATCCGCGCCGATTTGCGTCACCAACTTTTGCGAACCCTGGGCCTCTCCGAAAACAACTTTCACATGATATTTTTCAATCGCGCGATGCAGCGCTTCCAAATATCTCGGCGAAGGCTCAACCTCGGGCACGCGCTCGACGACGCCCGCGATCTTCAATCCATAACGCCGCGCGAGATACGGAAACGCATCGTGATACGTCACCATCGCCTGGTCCTTGAACGGCGCGAGTTCATGCTGCATATCAGTATCGAGTCTTTGCAAGCGCGTGATGTACGCGGCGGCATTCGTGGCGTAGGCGGCGGCGTTCGCGGGATCCACGTGCTGCATCGCGACAAGAATATTCGCGACCGCTTGCTCAGCGAGTTGCGGGTCGAGCCATGTGTGCGGATTGAAATTCGTGGAAACCTCGCGCGTCATCATCGGATCCTCCAAATTGGGCGCGAATGGGATCAAATCAGCTTCCGACAAACCCGTCGTCGCCACAATAACGCTTCGCGGATTCGACATTGTGTTCATCACGTGCGTCAACCACGACTCGAGGCCGAGGCCATTCACCACCACGACGTCCGCGGACTGGACCTCGCGCATCTCGCGCGGAGAAAATTGGAAGTCGTGCGGCTCAGCGCCGGGCGGAAGAAGATTATCCACCGTGGCCACATTCCCGGCGATATTCGCCGCGAAACAATAGAGTGGCGGAAAACTGGTGACGACGTGGAGGCGATGCCCCAAAAGTTGCGCCTGTGCGTCCGGAGAATTAAACCCGAACAACGCGCCCAGCAGACAGATAAAATGCCAGTGCTTCACAAAGTTAGCCTAACACCGCGAAATCTATTTGCAAATTATTTGCATTACGCGGGCAACAAAATTCCCCGCCAACTCCGGCGGGGAAGGCAAATTACTTCATCAGCAGCATCTGGCGCGCGCGCTTGATCGAGCGGTTCAACTGGCGCTGATAATGCGCCGGCAAACCGGTGTACTTGCGCGGGAGGATGCGGCCCTGGTCGGTCACGAACTGCTTGAGCAGGTTCGTATTCTTGAAGTCCAGCGCGTCCACCGTGAAGTCAATCTTCGGCTTCGGGCGCGGCGTGCGCATCTCGCCAGTGCTGGAGCGGCCGCGGCCGCCGCGTTTTTCTTTATCCGTATTCGTTTTGCGTGGCATAAATTATTTGATCTCGCGATGCACCGTATGGCGGCGCAGGGCGGGATTGTATTTTTTGATTTCGATTTTCTCAGTCTTCAATTTTTTATTGCGACTGGTCACGTAGCGGGAGGGCGACTTGCCTTCCTTGCGCGCTTCGGTGCATTCGATAGTTACAGTTTCTCGGGCCATAAATTTTTATTCCTTTTCCTTGGCGGGCTTTTCTTCGGGCTCTTCTTCTTCCTCGACTTCGTTGACGCCCACACTGTCCACCGAGCCGAGTGCGCCGAGGCGGCGTTGACGCAACGCGCCTTCTTTTTCCAACTGCGCCTGGGCCTGCACCGTGAAACGCGTCCACGGAATCACTTCCAAACGCGCCTTGGGGATGGGCTTGCCCGTCAATTCACAAACGCCGTAAGTGTCCTTCTCGATGCGCTTGAGAGCTTCTTCGATCTCGTAAATCGCATCCTGATCGGCGGACAAAAGGCTCAACGCAAAATCGCGGTCGAAATTATCCGTGCCCGAATCCGCCATGTGCAGGCTGTAACCCGCCATTTCCTGGGCGGATTCCTTGGCGAGACCACTCATCTGCTTGAGCAACTGCTCGCGCAATTCAAGGAGATTTTGATAATACTTCGCCCATTCGCTCTTGATCTTCACAGCGCCATTGGGACCTTTTGAACGGCCCGTGGTATTGCCAAGGATGGCGGCGGACGTCGCGGAGCGCGCCGGCTTGTTGCTTTCGGCTTCTTTTTTCACGATCTTTTTCTTCGTTGTCACAAGCTGATGAAATTTTTTTACGTCTAAAACTGCCGTCCGATGGAATTTCAATCCATCAGAGAGCGTGCGAATGTATCAAAGGAAAACAAATAATCCATCAAAATATTCAACAATTTTTATGCCATTGGGATGCTAAAAATCTCCTCGTTCCATCTCACACGTGAAATATCACTTAAACTACACCCCTTAACTGGCCTTTGCAAATTCCTAAACCTCAAAATACCCCAAAACCCCTCATTTCGCCAAAAGCTCGTCAAGCGCCCAAAAAAATATCCGCACTTATCCGCACTTACGCGCTCCCACCCGCACTTTCCGCCTCCAAAGCGCGCTTTATCCGCCCGCGTCATCTCACCCGTTCTCGATGCACGCGTACGCATTATGATTGTGGATGCTCTCAAAATTCTCCGCTTCGACCTTGTACCAGGTCACATCGGGATGCGCATTGAGCTTCAGCGCCACGTTCCGCACCAGGTCCTCGACGAACACCGGGTTCTCGTAAGCCCGCTCCGTCACCGCCTTTTCGTCCGGACGCTTCAGCAACGAATACAACTCCGAACTCGCCGAACTCTCCACCAGCGCGATCACATCCTCGATCCAAATCGCCCGTTTCGAGCGCAACTGCACCGTCACATTGCCCCGCTGATTATGCGCGCCATGCTTGCTGATCGCCTTCGAGCACGGGCAAAGCGTCGTCACCGATGCCACCACCGTCAACACAAAATCAATTTCCTTGCCGCAAGCCGTCGCATCGAACCGCGCCGTATAATCCATCAAACCCTCCATGCCCGTCACCGGCGCCTTCTTGCTCAGGAAAAACGGAAATTCCATTTCGAGATGCGCCGTCGCCGCGTTCAACTTCTTCTGCATCGCGTGAAGAATGTCCGTGATATTCTCCACATGCACCACGTCACCATGCGCATTCAGCACTTCGACGAACCGGCTCATGTGCGTCCCCTTGAATTCCTTCGGCAGATCCACATACATGCCGATCGTGGCGATCGTATTCTGCTGCGCGCGCGCCTTGTCGCGGATCTGGATGGGAAACCGCAACCCGCGAACCCCCACCTTATCAATGCGCAACTCGCGATGATCCCGCTCGTTCTGCTTGTCCTGCATCGCCGGCTCCTTGGACTTCGGTGCGGCAGCGGCTGGCTTCGAATTTTTCACAACAGTCGTTTTTTGCACTCTGCAAGTTACCAGCGCAGAAGGTTTTTGCAAATAATCTTGTCGCCAAAATCCCTCTGTAGCCGTGGTCTACAACCGCCAAATCCGCGCCTCAAAATTTTCAATAATGAAACAGGAACAAATCCCGCATTTTCTTCCCTTACCCCATTTACCACCAAAACAAAGCCGCACATGCGGTTCCGAAGGAGCGGCACAGACATTACATTCTTATTATTCAATGCTACTTCCGCATCCACGCGAAAAATCATTGCGGCCCTATGGCAATGAAATCAAAACCTTCGGTGAAATTGCCGCTCTGAATATCATTACGGCCGACGACGGCAGTAAATTGAGTCAACGCCGCCTGTATAGAAGCGCGACTGATATTGACTGAAAAAATATTATCGCTGAAGCCCGGATTATCACTTCCAGTATGGGCTGTGGCGATAATTGCGGGAGGCGCTGAAAATGGAGTGGTAAAAGTCACTGTATAAGTCGGAAAAGTCTGGACATTGTCGTAAACGAATCCACTGCCTGGATTACCACCTACATGCAAAGTCGTTGTGGTCGAGTTACCTTGGCTGGTGTTGACGGTTATTTGACTGATCTGATAAATCTGGCCACTGATGCCTATCCATTGCCCAATGCTAAATTGGCCGCTGTAGTCGCCAGTTGCGGTAAGATCACCGAGACCATCGGAACTAAAATTTGCCACCGGCGTACCACCGCTTCCTACAGCCGAATAAGCCACTGAAAAGCCAGTGCCAAATACGGGCGCACCTGTGTCGAATACAATTCCGCGAATTATTTTCATACCACCCTCAGCCGTAGAAGTTAAATTCGATGCGGCAGAAACTTGGAGATTGTTTCCATTGGCGCTGAGCACAATATTTGTCCCGGCCGCCAGCGTGATAAAATCTGCCAACCCGTTAATACTTTTCACCACCTGGCCGGAGGCGATATTTGTTGCGCTTACCGAATTGCCCGCCAGTTGAGCGCTCATAATCGCCCCATTGGTCACACTTGCGGCAACCGTCGCGAATTGAGCGTAGGGCGTTGGCAACATTTGAACACGAGGTGAAAGAGTCTGCGCGGTTCCGCCATTGGTGATAGTAATATCCAGCCAGCGCGCGCTTCCGTTAAAAGCCGCCGAACCGAAATCGAGATTTACTGTAAAGAACCCATTGTTAACTAACGGATTTGCGGAGGCGGGATTACCAATCCGGTTGCCATTGGCGGAAGCATCATACAGCGCAAATATCATCGAATAAACTCCGTTGGCATTTGTGCCATTATTATGAAGCTGCCCTTGATACGTGAACACACTAGTTCCCTGTGCAAACAATGATACTGCTGACATCCATATCGCCAGGGCGATGGTTAATTTCTGAATTTTGGTTTTCATGGGTTAATTCACGGATAATTATTTTTCGCAACACCCGTACAAAACTGGGATTGATATCTGTTGCTAATTAACGGCAAAAAAGCTGCCCTGAGATTTCCCTAAAACGGCTGGCCAAACTTCCGATCGAGACAGAATTGGGTCGGACGGCTTTCTCTATACGATTTACTTATTTTAATTACAAGCCTAAGCGATAATTATCATTCATTTCCGCTTTGACTCGCTGGCCTAAAATCTTTATTACCGCGCATGGTTTTCAATAGGGCATGCATCAGCTTAATTCTCCTCACGTTATTTCTCAGCCTCCACCTGCCCGCCGCCCAAACCTTCCGCATCGCCACTTATAACGTAGAAAATGATCTCGACCACGACAGCGGCACGCGCCACGCAAAATCCGACGCCGCCAAAGCCAAGATTCTCGAAAGTATTCTCGCGCTGAAACCCGATGTTCTCGCGCTCGAAGAAATCGGCGAGACGAATGTCTTGCTCGAACTGCAATCCGCACTCCAAAGCAACGGCCTCCCCTTGCCGAATTGGGAATACGTCACCGGCTTCGATACCAATATCCACGTTTGCGTCCTCAGCCGATTCCCCATCACCGCGCGCCGCCCACAAACCAACGACACTTACCTCCTCAACGGCGAGACTTTCAAGGTCAGCCGCGGTTTCGCCGAAGTGGACGTCGCCGTCACCACCAATTACAGCTTCACCCTCATCGCCGCGCATTTGAAATCCAAGCGGACCATCCGCGCAGCCGCCGAGGCCGACATGCGCCTCGAAGAAGCCAAAATCCTCCGCCAAAAAATTGACGATATCCTCGCTGCGAATCCCAACACCAGCCTCATCGTCCTCGGCGATCTCAACGACACCCACGACTCCCCCGCCATCCGCGCCATCATCGGCCGCGGCAAAACCGGCCTCGTGGACACGCGCCCCGCCGAGCACAACGGCGATGCCGAACCGGCCGCGAACCATCGCCTCAACGAGCGCAACATCACCTGGACCGATTTTTACGCGAAGGAAGATTTATATTCGCGCATTGATTACATTCTATTGAGCCACGCCTTCGCCCGCGACTGGAACCCGGCGGAAACCGCCATCCTCGCTCTGCCGAACTGGGGCATCGCCTCCGACCACCGCCCCCTCGTCGCTACCTTCACCGTCCCGTGACGAGTTTCGGGAGATTGAGCACGCTGGTGCTTACTTTTTTTGACGCAGAGACGCGGAGTCGCAGAGAAAGATTGGGAATATGAATGAATTTTAATCTGATGAGACCTTTTTATAAATGTCCGCATCCACTTTGTCTTAAAACCGAGCAAATCCGCAAAACCCTCCCATCCAGTATCTTCTCCACTCTGCGCCTCTGCGTCTCTGCGCCTCTGCGTCAAAATCCGCTCGCCGAAAAACATTTCCAAATATAAAACAAATTTGTTAACCTTTTCCTACTCAAGTACGTCTCCCTAGTTACGGAACGTGATGGTTGGCAGTTGAAGTGACGTGAAAGCAGACAACGTAATATTGCTCGTCGAGGATAGCACCGAGGATGCGAGCCTGGTCCAGCTCGCTTTTAAAAAGTGGGGCATCGGCAATCCTGTACATGTCGCCACCGATGGCGAACGCGCTGTGGAATACCTCGGCGGCGATGGCATGTATGCCGATCGCGACAAATATCCCCTGCCGACTCTGACTTTGCTCGACCTGAACCTCCCGCAAATGTCCGGCTTCGACGTCCTCCAATGGATGAGCGAACGTCCGGGGCTCAAGAAGCTGCCCGTAGTAGTCTTGAGCGGGACAAAAGACCCCACCCATTTTGAACAAGCCCAGCGTCTCGGCGCCAGCGCCTGCGTTGCCAAAAGTCTGGACCTTTCCGAGCTTTACGAACTCATCCAGCACCTGAACTATTTCTCCCTCGCGTCCGACTACAACAATAGCGCCGTTGACTGGACGCCCGAGCCGGAAGAGTAATAAGAGCGGGTCGGCGCGAAATCTCCTCTGAACGGACCGCGGGTCTATGACCCGCAGCAAGGTTCATAAGGTCAGGCCGCTTTCGGCTCAGCCATTGCAGGATAAAAAGCAGGCGTCTTCTTTAACAATTATCTACTATCGCGACCGGCAATCCTCTTCGTGAATTGCTGCGGGTCACAGACCCGCGGTCCGGTGGAAGGAAGTTCACAGGCTGCCACATACGCCACATGAACTTGTCCAGGATAAATTCTTCTCCCTCGCTCCGCGCTCGTTGCGCGGGGAGAGGGGTCTTTAACTCTCGAAAATTAATTCCTCAAACGTACAACGCCGTCTTCAACTCATGCGTCAGCACGCTCATGAACATATAGCGTTTGTCCATGTCCTGTTGCAGGCATTTCAAGATCACCCTCTCCACACCAATCGGCAGATCGGGATTATGCTGCCGCGGATTCACGAAACTGGAACGATCCACCTGCTTGGCCAGAATCTCCGAAGGCGTCTCGCCGGGGAACGGTTTGAAATTCGTCAGCAACTCATACGCCGACACGCCGAACGCAAAAATATCCGCGCGCTGATCCACCCCTTCGCGCAATAATTGTTCTGGCGCCATGTAAGCGGGCGTGCCGGGATTCTTCGAAAGTTTTTTCGGCTCCTTGGGAATCGGCAGCGCCAGATCGAAGTCCGCCAGCCGCACCCCCGCATTGCGCGTGATCAATACATTCTCCGGCTTATAATCGAGATGCATATAACCGCTCTCATGCACATGCTCCAAACCCGACGCCATATCAATCAGGATATTGCCCACGTTTTCCAGCAACACCGGATCGTGGTCCGCATACATCAGCTTGAGGTTCGATCCCTCGACATACTCCATCAGCAGATACAACGCGCCGTCAATTTTCCCATGGCCATAATAACCTATGACACAATCATGCGGCTGCATCTTGGAAAGCACCTCGCAGCCCTGGTTAAAACGCTTGCGCGCCGTAAGGTCGAATTTTAAATTATCGTGCAACCGGCGCAATGCGAACGTCACATTATCCTTGTCCGTCGCCAGCCAAATATCCGCCATCCCTCCGCTATTAATCAATTCCCGCAAATAATAAGGCCCGAATGGCCCCGGCTCAGCCGAGCCGCTGGATGCTGAATCTTTCTTCGACTTAAAAAACACGCCGGGGTTTATAGCACGAAACCGGATTTCCTGCCACTGTGCTTTCCGACGCACACCCCCCCCGCGCTTCTTCTCAGAATTTCTCGCAAAACCCACCGCCTTCAGGCTTAATCTCCCCATTGGCAAACGATCACACAAACCAAATCCGCCCGCGACCCATTCGTGCGCTGTTCATTTTTCTCATCGTCGTTTTCATCGGCGGCGCTCTGCTCGCGCCGTGGCTTTATTGGTTCGTCCAATCCGTCGCGCCGGATTCCCATCTCGCGCACAATCCCTTTCATCGCTTCGTCAATCGCTCGCTGCTCGTGCTCGCGCTCCTCAGTATCTGGCCGTTGCTGCGAAGCCTCGGCGCGCGCTCATGGCGGGACGTGGGCCTTGTAAATCCGCGCGGTGAATGCTCTCGCCTTGGCGCGGGCTTCGCGCTTGGTTTCGGGTCGCTCGCGTTCGTGGCCGTCATCGTTCTCGTCGCGCACGGACGCCAATTTAATTCCGACCTCACCGCCGCCAAACTCACCGGCAAAATTGCGGGTGCCGCCGCCACCGCCATCGTCGTCGCCGTGCTCGAGGAATTGCTTTTTCGCGGTGCGATCTTTGGCGCGTTGCGAAAAGTCTGCGACTGGCGCATCGCCCTGCTTATCAGCAGCATGATTTACGCAATCGTCCACTTCATGCAAAGCGCCGATGCCGCCGGTCCCATCACTTGGACAACCGGCCTCGAATTGGTGCCCCAAATGCTGCGCGGCTTTGGCAACCTCCAAGTCGTCATTCCCGGTTTCTTCAACCTCACCCTCGCGGGCACCCTGCTCGGCCTCGCGTATCAACGCACCGGCAATCTTTATTTCTCCATCGGCCTGCACGCCGGCTGGATTTTTTGGCTGAAATCCTACGGCTTCCTCACTGGCGCGCTGCCCTCCGCGAATCAATGGCTCTGGGGCACGGAAAAATTGATTGATGGCTGGCTCGCGTTGTTCGTTCTCAGCTTCGCGCTTCTCGTCTTGCTTCGCCTCCCGCAAGCCAAACCCGCGCCCCGACGATGAACGTCTCCGCGCTCAAACCACTTCGCGATGCCGCCCTCGGCCTTCTGTATCCCGAGACCTGCCAGATTTGCAATCACGAGCGCGCCAAGCCAGCCGAAGGTTTTGTCTGCCCGCCGTGCTGGAAAAAAATCCACTTCATCCGTCCGCCCTTTTGCGATCGCTGTGGCTTGCCATTCCAAGGCGCAATCACCACCAAGTTCGAGTGCGCCAACTGTCGCGAAATGGATCTGCACTTCAGCTACGCTCGCTCGGCGGTCGTGGCGAACGCCTTTCTGCTTGAGATCATCCATCGCTACAAATACCAACGCGCCTTATGGTTCGAGCCATTCCTCGCCGACCTGCTGATTCGCGAAGCCGCGCCCGTCCTGGCCAAAAACCCTTATGATTTGATCATTCCCGTCCCCCTGCATCCCGCCAAGCAGCGCGAACGTGAATTCAACCAAGCCGGACGCCTCGCCACCCGCCTCAGCCGCGCGACGCAAATTCCATTGAATGCGAAGCTCCTCCGCCGTGTCAAACCTACCCAGACCCAAACTCATTTCACCCGCTCCGAGCGCGCGAAAAACATGCAAGATGCTTTCGCCCTGCGGGTTGGAGAGCCGGTCAATGGCCGCCGTATCGTGATTCTGGACGATGTTTTTACGACTGGCGCAACTACCAGTGCTTGTGCCAAAGTATTGCTGTCCGCTGGCGCGGCTGAAGTCTCGGTTTGGACTGTCGCTCGCGGAATTTAATTTAATGACAAAGATTCAACGGCTTGCAACTCGTCCCGCCACCGGGACCGGTTCTGACTTCGAATCGGGCATGCGCCCAACGGATTCGTCATTTCCATTCAGCCAACCCTAACTTGCAAAATGCCTGACATGTCTTCCTCTACCACCACCTTCACCAAAAAAACTTTGGGTTTGGAAACCGTCGAGCCGGCCGTCACTCCGCCGCCGAACACGGAAACCAATTTCGTTAAGAAATCCAAGATGGGCGGCGGCAAGTCTCGCAAGCGTGATATTCCCGAAGGTCTTTGGACCAAGTGCAAACAATGCGGCACAATGGTTTTCGACAAAGAGCTGGAGGAAAACCAAAAGGTTTGCCCGCAATGCCAATATCATTTTCCCATCGCCGCCCGCGACCGCATCAATTCGCTCGTTGAACCGGGTTCGTTTGAAGAACTCGATGCTTTAATGACCAGCGTGGACATTCTGAAGTTCACCGGCGTTTCCAGCTATGCCTCCAAGCTCACCGACTATCAAAAGTCCACCGGCCACAAAGATGCCGTCGTCACGGGCGTCGGCACGATTGGCGAACACCGCACCGCTCTCGGCGTAATGGATTTCAGTTTTCTCGGCGGTTCGATGGGTTCCGTGGTCGGCGAAAAATTGACCCGCGTCATCGAACACGCTACCGACGAATCCTTGCCGCTGATCATCGTCTCCGCCAGCGGTGGCGCGCGCATGTATGAAGGCACTTTCAGCCTTATGCAAATGGCCAAGACCTGCGGCGCTCTTGCTTACCACGCCAAGGCCAGGCTCCCCTTCATTAGCATCCTGACCGATCCCACAACCGGCGGCGTGACCGCGAGTTTTGCCAGCGTCGGCGATCTCATCCTCGCCGAACCGCACGCCATGATCTGCTTCGCCGGCCCGCGCGTCATCAAAGACACCACCCAAGCGGAATTGCCGCCCGGATTTCAAACCGCTGAATTCCTCCTCGACCACGGCCTCATTGATTCCATCGTCACCCGCAAGGAAATGAAACGCCAACTGATCGAATACCTGGACTTCCTCATGACCGGCCAAAAAAAGGCGGCCAACGGTTCATAGAGCCAGCTTAACGCGGCTCTGTCCTTTAATTCGTCTGCGCGCCGATGCGAAAGAAACCCTTCGACGCTGAATTCGTGACTTTCAATTCATTCCAACCATTCGACGTGACGGAGACGGTTGGCGTTGCGGGCGTCCACGGATCGTTTAACGACTGCGTTTGCAGAATGGTATAATTGAGATTCGTCCGCGCCCCAAACCGCAACTGCCCGGAACTGACGTCAGGCAAAGTTCCCAGATAAGGCGCACCGGATTGCTCCCGTAAAGTTTCCGTGTGCGACGCATCCAATCCGAACAGATAAGCATCCCACGCAGTGATGCCGCCGGCATTCGGAAGCAGCGTCATCGGCGTGATCGTGGAATCGCCGACCGTGGCCCCCGCCCACGCCGCAAAGTCAGTCATCCGATTGGTCGTCGCCAGTCCGAATCCGCCGGAGAAAACCGTATCCACGGAATTCGAAGCCATAAAATATAATGGCCCCGAACGCAAACTAGGCGGAATCACGATGGATGAAATGCTGCCCGGCGAAAGAAATTCCAGCGGCGCGCTCACCCATGAATTTGTATTCGTTCCAAAATAATAACTCGTGTCCGGCGGCGCGCCCATGAACAGCGCCCGCGTGGCCGTGGGATATTTCTCCACCGGCAACCGGCAAGTATAGGTGACCACATAAGACCACCAGTAAGTCACGTCAATCCCCCGCACACTCACCTGGTAATCGCTCCGGTTGAAACGGCCTTCCTCCGCGGTGAACAGGATGTTGGTCACTCCGTCGTATAGCGAAGGCAAAGAACTGGCATATTTCTCATTAAGAGAAAGCGCATAATAAGTGGAGTTGGTCAGAACTCCTTCCACCACCCCCTGCACCGTTCCATTGGTGATGCACCACAAATAAAATCCGCAAGCCGAAGGCGAAAGCGGATTTGAAGTCGGGATCAGCCAGTTTTGCGCCGCCGGACAAACGTACTCCGTCAAGGTGCTCGCGCCCACCGGGAATTGGCTCACATCCCGCGTATGAGCATGACCGCAAGCCAGCCAGGTCGGCGCCGTCCAAGGTTTCAAAAACCAAAAAATGTCCCGCCGCAACTCCCGCGCATCCGCGCTGAACGCCGCAACGATCGGTTGATGCACCGCCAAAAGCACCGGCTTGGTATGATCCATCGTTTCGCGCAAACCCGTCAGCCACGCCCGCTCCTCCGGGTCCAGCCAGCCCCCGCCGTGGCCCGCCAACCCGATCACCGGCAATCCGGCGATGGTAAAATTCGTGTAGCGCGGCGTGTTGGGAAATATTTTGTTGAACAGCGCGGAATTCGTGACCTCGTAAGCGGGATTGTCATGATTGCCGGGCAGAATATAGAGTGGAAAATTTGTGAACTGGCTCAGCGCCGTCCGCGCGAGGATGAGTTCATTCATCGCTTCCGGCTCATTATCGTGAAGTCCAAAGGCCGTCGCCCCTGCCACGCACAAATCACCCGTCACGATCATCGCCGTGGGGTGCGGCGAAATCGCATGCAACATCGCGATCAGCCGTGGGTCAATATTCGTCACGATTGTGCCATTGGCCAGCTCCGTGTTATCGAGTGCCATGTGAACATCGGAAATCTGCATCAACACCCCGCAATTCGTCGCCGACGGATCGAAGTGAAAATATTTATAAACATCCGCGACGTTGGTGGACGCCTGCAACTGGGCCTTGGCCGAGTGAGAGGACAGGAATAAAATCAGCGACAGCGCGGCAAGATAAAAAAATCGCGGGCAGATCTTCATTAAACTCAGGAGTTCAAACACCCCGCTTGAGAAACGACAAATTCAAGCCTTTCTTTTATCAATAAATTTGGAAAATTCAAGCACTAACAAACCCTGCATTTAAATAGATTCCGCACTCGAGTGGCTACAGGTTTTGACAATCCATTCTTCAGGCGCGTCGTGCCAATATAGCTATTTAGCCGCGGGTATCAATTTATTTGACATGCAGATAAATTCTGAGAGCATCCGCGCCAGTCTTACCGGGTTTGTCATGGGATTTTTAAGCTTTAATAACCGATTGCACGCAGTTCCAAAGTTTAGGTTTTTTGGGGAATGACGAAATGCCAGTGGCGAGGAATATTTCCAGAATCGGATGCGCACGCGTAACCGCTTGAGCGGATCGAAGTGTGGCAGTGTCCGATTGGATGTAAGCAATGTGCTACCGCGCCACGTAGGAAACAACGGAGGGCTCTAGTTTCGGTTTTAGTTAACTCCGCTTATTCGGTTTGAAAGGGAAAATGAAATTAAAATGGCTTCTTCTCGGATCGTTGGTCGCATTGTGGCTTGGCTTCAAAGGCGCGTCGCCGGCGATGGCTGACTTCGTTTCGCAAGGCCGAAGTTTTTTGGCAGTCAGCAATATTGTTTCCGCCAATGTGAATTTTTCCAATGCCGTGAATTCGGTTCCTGCCGATCCGGTGGCCAATACCTTCTATGCCGTCACGCGAGTCCTGTCACTGCCGCTGCTGCCGCCGGCAAGTAATTTTTTGACTCGCTGGGGTGTGCCGGCCGTAGGCCGCAATCTGTACGACTGGACCGCGCGTCCGCTCAGGGACAGCAATGGCCTCTTAATCGCCCCGGCCGGAGTGGATGCAAATGAATTTACTTCCCTGCTTCGCACCAATTTTTTGCCCGCGATAATCGGCGCCGAGTCAAATCTAAGCGTCATCACGGATACCAATTTCACCCTGGCCCTAACCGCGTCGGATACCGGCAGCGTGGCCGTGACGCTCGACTATGGCGACATCCAAATGCTTCGCGCGATGCTTCAGGCCAGCGAATATCTTATTTACAACACTTATTCATGGAATCTCGACGCGCAACTGACAGTCATTCGTTCATTGTACGCTAACGACGCTTTTTCTTTCGCCGCTTTGTTTAAAGACTATCCGGGCTTGCTTACTTTTGCCTCCACCAACGACCTGCTCAATGCCAAAAGCGCTTACACCAATGGCGTGAACCGCTACCTTGCGGCGTCGCTGTTCATCCGTGAACGGAGCGCCGGAGAGACGCGACTGTTCAATCTGGACCCAAAAAGCGCTGGACGGGAGCAAAATTTCCGCGCCACCCTCGCGGACCTGGAGAATTCGCTCGCCAGCAATACGATGGTCATTTCCAGCATAGATTCCGACCTCGCTCTTTACGCACCCGCGGCATTTACGGCGACAAACGCGCCGCGATCTTTTCTTCCGGTTTTTTACAAGCAGGGATTCATCGGTGGCACGCTTGAATCCACTTTTGGCGGCACGGTGCGAGGCATCCCTCCCGGGTACGTGGAATCCGTTCTCGCGCACGATTTGACGTTTTATCAGCAGCTATCCCCGTCTCTGCAATCTAACCGAAATACGTTTGAATTCCCGGTCTATGGCCGCATTGGACGGGGCTACGTCGTGGAATCCTCAACTAATTTCTTGGATTGGACCGACGCGTTCGCCTTTGTCAGTTTTGGCGATCGCATGGATTTTTCGACCACCAACATTACTGATGGCCCCAAAATATTTTATCGCGTGGCTGACCGTACTGACTCGATGCCTCCTCCACCGAACGACAATTTTGCCAACGCTACTCTGTTGCCTGGCTTGGGAATCGTCGCCGAAAGTTACAACAACAACTCCACCTTTGAACCGGGCGATCCGGTTACTTTTGGTGCGGGAACCGTTTGGTGGAAGTGGACCGCCACTGCTACTGGATTGGCGGCTGTGGCTGCCACTGGCGTGAGCAAAAATGACTATTTCAATGTCTCCGCTTATTCCGGCGGCCCTGCGATCAATAACCTGACCCCAGTTTACAATTTGTACAATCCAAATTACGTTTACGAAGCTCCTTTTTACCCTTTGGTATTTTCAGCAACCGCTGGAACCACTTATTATTTTGAAGGGTATAGTTACGAAAATCCCGGTGGCATCCAGCTACACCTCAGCAGTCCTCCTTCCTTGAACGTTTCGAGTCCGGCCATCAGCTCCATTCCCAGCGCGACCTTCACCAATATCTTCATCAGTGCCACCGCCAGTCCTGGCACCGTTCCACTGAAGAGCTTGTCCATCAGCCTGAATGGAATCAACCTCGCCAGCACCACCAATCTTTCCCTCAGCCTGACTTATTCCAATGCCAATTATGGCGTCAACTATTACGCGGTGACCGCCTTGGATGCGTTGGATTTTAGTGTTAGCCACTATTTTAGTGTGACCGTGCCTCCTCCAAATGACGCATTCGCCAATCGTTTGCCGCTTACCGGTCTGCCGGTAAGTACTACTGGGTTGAACACGGGTGCCACGCTCGAAGCGAACGAACCAAATATCGCAGAATATAATGAAGGACCTTCTGTTTGGTGGTCGTGGACGTCCACGACAAACGGTCTGGTTTCAGTCGTCGCTGACTTGCAAGCTTATAGCTATGATTACTATACTGCCCTCGGCGTATTCACTGGGACATCGCTCCAAAATCTTAATGCTGTCGGGATTGAGGGCAACTACCAACCCGGTCCCGCCGTCGTTTCTTTCAATGCCGTGGCCGGCGTCACTTATCAGATCGTTGTAGCCAGTATTTCAGGCGCTCAAGGCAATATTACACTAAGCGTGATCCCGGGAACTCCGTGAGGAAAGCCGCGACCCGCATTAGGGGGCCGCTGATTGAAGTGTCTTTCGGGAAACCACCGATTGAAGAATTTTACGCACTGCTGGCATTCCAGCTTCAGCGTTAGTTCACACAGAATTGCGGGAAACCTTTTGAAGCTGGTGAAATGCTTTACCGATTGTCTTCCGACCACGAATCGCTCGAATCGCTGGAACTATTCAAACCCTTGGGCGAAATATTTTTGAAACGCGCCAGTCCTTCTTTGACTGTCTCCATCGTCTCCGCGTCCACCACCTGATAGTAGCGCATGGATTCCTCGAGGATATTGTCCAACGCCTCTTCAACCGAGTCGAATGAATCGAGAAAATCTTTCACTCCACCCAGCGGGCGTCCCACGTAATAGGTAAACAGTAAAAATCGTTTCACAGTTAGAGTATCGGCAATTCCCCTCCGGACTTTAAATAGCCATTCGCCTGAATCCCTTGTAGTCCCTTCACCGACAAATTGGCCGTTTCCAAAACCCTTTAGGCAAAACACTTGCCCGGAATCGTGTATCTTTACTTGAAACTAAAACTGAAAGCTGAAAACTAAGCTCATGCGCTCTCATTTTGTTCTGCTGCTGTTCGCGCTGCTGGTTTCATCGAGTGTCCGCGCCGCCGATACCAACCTCGCTCCCGACAACCCGATCATCGCCACCGCCACTCCGCGCGATTTCCCCGCCATCAACAATAAAGGCCAATGGCAATCACGCGCCCGCATCATCCGCGAACAAATCCTCGTCAGCGCCGGGCTCTGGCCGATGCCTGACAAAACTCCGCTGCACTCCGTCATCTCCGGCAAAATCGTTCGCGACGGTTACACCATCGAAAAAGTTTATTTCGAAACCTGGCCGGGATTTTATCTCGCCGGAAATCTTTACCGCCCGCTCGGCCACGGCGCGGGACCATTTCCCGCCGTCCTGAGTCCCCACGGTCATTGGGACGAAGGCCGCCTCACCGATACCGAGCTTTGCAGCCTCCCGGCCCGCTGCATCAATTTCGCGAAGCAAGGCATGATCGCCTTTTCGTACGACCTCGTCGGCTACAACGACACTCATTTCGCCGACTCGCCGACGAACCAGCCCTTTTACAAAACTCACCACGATTTCGCCGCGAATAACCCCGCCGCCTTGCTCTGGAACATTTCGCTCATGGGCCTGCAAACCTGGAACAGTCTGCGCGCGCTGGATTTTATCGCCTCGCTGCCCGATGCCGACCCGCATCGCCTCGGTTGCACCGGCGAATCCGGCGGCGGCACGCAAACCTTTATGCTGGGCGCGATAGATAATCGCCTCGCCGTCCAAGCGCCCGTCGTCATGGTCAGCCATGTTATGCAAGGCGGATGCTTCTGCGAAAATATGCCCGGCCTGCGCGTCGAATACTCGAACATGGAGATCGCCGCCGCGCCCGCGCCGCGTCCGCAAATTCTCGTCGGTGCCACCGGCGATTGGACCAAGACCACCCTGACCGTCGAAGGTCCCGCGCTCGAACACATCTACCAGCTTTTTCAGGCCACGAATAATCTGCGCTACGTCGAATTTAATTTCCCCCACAACTGCAACCAAACCAGCCGCGAAGCGCTTTACCAATGGTTCGATAAAATTCTCCTCAATGCTCCCGACGAACCCGTGAAGGAACTTCCCTACTCTAAAGAACCCGACGCTGCTCTGCGCGTTTTTCCCGATGGCAAACTTCCCGCCGATGCCCTGACCGAAGATGCCTTCATCCAATCCCGCATTCGCGCCCACGCCGCGCAACTCGCCGCGCTCGAACCGCACGACAAAGCCTCGCTCGCCAAATATAAACAGATCATGCAACCGGCATTGACCCACACGCTGCTCTTGCGCCCCGCCGATACCGATACCTCATTCGCCTATCTTGCCGCGAAATCCGACTACTCCGTCCAACGCGTCACCGTCCACGCCGGTGAAGATTATTCACGTTCCATGCTGCGATTCGTTCCCACAAAAACGAATGCCTTCGCCCAGCCGCTGCTCGTCATCTTCGTCAACACCCTCGGCGCAAAAACTTTTCTCGATGGTGAAACTCCCGCCGGTCTCGCCCGTGAATTGCTCAAGCACAATATTGAAATCGCCATCGTCGAAGACCTCGCCACCCCGCCCGCTGCCGACGAACACTCCGTCCTTTTCAACTGCTACAATCGCACCCAGCTTCAACTTGAAATCCGCGATCTCATGAACATTTGTCAGGCCGCAAAAACTCTCGACTTCAAAAACTATCGCGTCGTCCTCTACGGCGCGGGCCACGGCGCATTCTGGTCACTCCTCGCCGCCCAATCCGCCGATGCCGTCATCGCCGACTGCGGCCAGCTCGACATCTCCAACGACCAAAACCTGCTCGCCCCCGGCCTCTATTGCCCCGGCATCCGCAACATAGACACTTTCAACGCCACAACCCTCCTCGCCGCCCCTCATCCACTTTTGCTGGAAAACATTTCCACCCACTTCCCCACCGAAAATCTCCGCGCCACCTACCAACTCCTCAACGCCTCCGAAAAATTCCAAATCAACCCACACCCGCTGTCCGCAAAAAGAGTCCTAGCTTGGCTCAACGATCTGAACCGCTGATCCTTTAACCACCGTCGTGCTTTCCTTTTTTGACGCAGAGTCGCAGAGACGCAAAGGCGCAGAGTAAGAAAAAAAAATTAAATCTAAAAAGATATTTTCCGAGACGCCAACAATTCACCACGCACTTCTCATTAACCTCCAAACTTCAGTCGGGGGCAGCCAGCTCTTCATCCAAAAAACGATCCCTGGCGCAGCAGACATCCCCTACAAACCCACTGCTGAAAAAACAGAAAACAGACGTAACCGGCTTCAACCTAAATGACAGGTCAGGCGTTTTTGGTTTCGCTGGGTGTTCGGACATAGTAAATGTCCCATTCTTCTTCGCGGGTCTGCACAAAGCCATGTCGCTGGTAGAACCGGTTTGACGGACTGTCCCGCAACGCGCCGAGATGGACGGGCATCCGCAGGGCGTCAGATCTCGCCAACAAGTTGCGGATGACGTAAGAACCAATGCCGCGGGACTGATGGTTTGGGTGGATATAAAGATGTTCCAGATAAAAATCACCTCCGGCGGGTCGAAAGGTGTGAAAGCCTATGCGCTGCCCGTCGAGAACCACGAACTGGCTGTGGCCGGGATGGAATGATTTGCGAAGCCGCTCGCGGGCGCGTTCCGGGTCGAAGCGACCGACACGCTCCAAACTGTCCCGCATCGCGGCGATCCGAAGAACAACCAGCTCATCAAAATCCGCCGCCGTAACAGCAGAAAATGTGACACGCCCCGCGAGCGCGGCATCTGCGCCCTGCTCCATAGAATTGGTTTTTTTTATGTTCATGAAGTTGGAGCAAAAAAGGTTCCTTCCACTCTACGAGTCAAAAAGCCATCACCCAGGACTCACGTCTCGCCTATCTTTCCATTCCACACTCCGCACTCCGCACTTATTTCTCCCCTCCAGCAAGGATCGTCTCAAAATGCGGCGGCTGTTCCTCCCTCGCCACGACACTGATCTCAATCCGCTTGAACCCCGCCGCTTCCAGCCAGTGATGCAAATCGCTCTCCGCAAAACCCAGCAAG